>DATCWN010000522.1:0-3024 GCA_036566285.1 Hanamia sp. | reverse complement strand
GGTTTCCAAAGGCCACATCCGCACCATTGTAGAAAATATAAAAGTTGCCGGTTGGAATTACTCTGTAAACACGGAAGGCGATTACAAGGAAATAAAAATCGGTTCAAAGGATACCTACATTGAAGGTGATCAGCAATTCATTATTTCGTACCGCGTATTGAACGCCATTAATTTTTTTAAGGATCATTCGGAATTATACTATAACATCATCGGCGATCAATGGGCTACTACTATTGACTCTGTTGACTTTTCTGTTGAATTATACGCGCCACTTCCTGACATGACTTCTTATTTTGTAGCGACAGGAAATTATGGTTCTAAGGAAAATAAAACAGCAACTTATTGGAACGGAAATAAAATATTTTCAGGCCACACTACCTCCTCTTTGAAAAACAATGAAGGGCTGACGGTAGGTATCCAATTTCCGGAAGGTTTCTTAATAAAACCGGATTATCGCTTTCGGGGAATTCTTTGGCTCATTCTTCCTTTCGTAGTTTTTACGACTATGCTTTTAACCTGGAAAAGATGGGGCAAAGATGAGGAGATAACGGTAATGACAGAATTTTATCCGCCGGAAAATATAAGCCCAAGCGTGTCAGGATATATCATTGATGATAAACTGGACAGAAGAGACCTTACCGCATTGGTTCCTTACTGGGGAGCCGGAGGTTATTTAAAAATAAATGAGACAGAAAATAAATCTTTGTTTGGTTTAATAAAAAGCAAAGAATACGAATTTATTAAGCTCGGGGAACTTCCTGAATCTGCCATGTCATTTGAAAAAACTCTTTTCAATGGCATATTTAAAACCGGTGAAAAAGTAAAACTCACTGATTTGAAAAATGTACTTTATACTACGATGAATAATGCAAAGGCTGAACTGGAATCAGAAATAAATAAAGATGATTTTTATGTAAAATATTCAAGAGGGTTGAGGTACGTGTTTCCTGTGATTGGCGTAATAATTTTAGGGTTTGGATTGATACAATTAATTTCCGATTGGCCGGATAATTTATGGAAAGGAATTGCCTGTGTTTCCAGCGGCCTTATCATCATAATATTTGGAGTCTTGATGGCAAAGAAAACAAAAAAGGGAACGGTGCTGTATCAGAAATTGTTAGGGTTTAAAGAATTTATTAAATCTGTAGAAAAAGACCGCTTGCAGGAATTTTTAAAACAGGATGAGCATTATTTTGATAAAGTATTGCCTTATGCCATTGTATTTGATGTGGCGGATAAATGGAAAGATAAATTAAAAGGACTTGATGTGCCGCCGCCTTCGTGGTATTCAGGAAGCTACGCCGGATCGAATTTCAATACTATGATGTTTATGAATAGTCTTGATCGCTCCATGAATGCCATGAGCGAAAACTTCTATAGCTCGCCACACAGCAGGGGCAGCAGCGGCGGTAGCTTTGGCGGTGGAGGCGGTTTCAGCGGTGGCGGATTTGGTGGGGGAGGAGGAAGTAGTTGGTGAAAGTATTCTTTATTTAAATATTTACAGGTCTCACTTTTTTACTTTCTTTTAAAAAGAATGATAAAATAGTTATGCCAATTAATCCCCCGGAAATTGTAGTTACAATGAGAATATCAAAATAAATAGGATAGTTAAATATCTTATTTATAAATACCCTGGTGGCTACAACTGATATCAATATCAATGTGGCCAGTAACCAAAAATTAAGTATGTTTTCTCGTTTGGTTTTTATTCCTTCCGGTAATTTAAATAAGGCAATCAGCATCACAAGCAATCCAAGAACGGAACACACGTATTGAAGAATAACACAAATAGGAATTGAATAATTAAATAAAAATATTGTTTGGTTTAATGTTGGAAATACCCCTACAAAATATCCATTGGTATGTGTGAAATCATCCCAAATAAGATGAGTGGCCGCACCCACTATTATTGAGATAAGTACAACAGGAATATGTTCACGGAAGTATTTATTCCAGTTAAACTTTTCGAATATGGAAAGCCTCACATTCATACTAAGAGGAAGATGATGAATAAGTGTATTGCGTACGAGGTTATGAAAAATAAAAAGTAAAAGTAATGCCAATGGGGTATCAAACCAGAATACCCCAATCCAGTTGTGACCGAATTTGCCTATATCCTTCATGCGAATAAAATATTCAAAGTCCGGAACCATGCTGCCCATTATTAAACCACTGAGCGAATACCATTTCCTGGGAAGATAAAGGGCGGGTAAAATAATAGCAGGATGTGAAAAAGTAAATGGCATTTTATGGTATGAAAAGGGTTACTGAAATATCTATTCGGTATCAAAGAAAATCAGATTTATGTGAAGATAAATTCATCAACTGATAAACGATTCAGTAAAAAAATATTGGACAGAAATATGACTTTTTACTCCTGCCTAATGTTTAGAACTTTTTGCAGAGGTCGCTCACATTTCAACCTTCTTATCTTTCTTTGCCACCTTCACATTCCACCAATAAGTAAGCTTCAGCATCAGTGCCCTGTTTCTAACAGAAAAAGGAACCGGTAAATAATTATCCGTATAAACGATATAAAGGTCTGAAGCGGGTTTGTATCTCCATTGGAACCTGGTATTCAGGTTAATGTTATTAAGCTGTTCATTGTATTGAATGAAGGTGGTGAAGAACAATTTGTTGGTCATCGTTACATCTACTTTGGGGCCTACCAGCCAGAATTTTGTCAGGTTCCATGGAGCGGGCAAACGGATATGATCGTAGCTAACATTTAAAGCAAGGCTTACAAAAGGCTGAAAGCGATAGCCAACATTGGCAACCAGATTATACCTGCTGCCACCGGCATAGTAGCCACCAAAGCGGGTTGAAAGATCATAGGTAATAAGGCTTTCGGGCTTTGAAAAAAAGCTGGTCCCGAATGCCTTCCAGTCATGTTTGGTGCCGCGGGCCAAAGTATCTTTTTTAAAATTGGTAGGGTCAAAAGGCTGTTGCAATTCTACATAATCATGAGACACCCAGGCAGTGAAACTGCTTTGATTACGAAAATTGAGATTGTAGGCAACATAT
>DATCWN010000257.1:0-11489 GCA_036566285.1 Hanamia sp. | reverse complement strand
TACCGCTATTTCTCCTATTGACGGCCGTTACCGCAACCAAGTCCAACATCTTGATGACTATTTTTCCGAATTCGCTTTAATGAAATACCGCGTAAAAGTGGAAGTGGCATATTTTCTTTTCTTGGCTGAAAAAAAACTTTTTAAAATAACGCCTCTTTTGAAAAAGCAAGTTTTAAAAATTGTGGATGAGTTTTCGATAAATGATGCCGAAAAAATTAAGGGCACCGAAAAAATTACCAACCATGATGTAAAAGCAGTGGAATATTTTTTAAAAGAAAAATTAAAAGATGCCGGTGCAGAAAACATACAGGAATGGATTCACTTCGGGCTTACTTCACAGGACATAAATAATACGGCGTTCCCATTAATGTGGAAGCATGCAATGGAGCATGAGTATTTACCAGCAATAATTAATTTACAACATGAATTACTACAACTTGCTAAAAAATGGAAAAATATTCCCATGCTTGCCAGAACGCATGGTCAGCCGGCTTCTCCTACAGTTTTGGGAAAAGAAATAATGGTTTTTGTGGAAAGAATTGAGAACCAGATTCAGCAGTTTAGTTACATACCTTTCACTGCAAAATTTGGTGGCGCTACAGGAAATTTAAATGCTCACTATGTTACTTACCCGAAAATAAACTGGGTTGATTTTGCCAATCAATTCCTGGAAGAAAAATTGGGATTGCAACGCCAGCAATACACTACTCAAATAGAACATTACGATTTGCTCGCTGCGCATTTTGACAACATTAAACGCATTAATACCATTTTAATTGATCTGTGCCGCGACGTCTGGACTTACATAAGCATGGAATATTTTAAACAAAAAATAAAGCAAGGTGAAATAGGCAGCAGCGCCATGCCGCATAAAGTAAACCCGATTGATTTTGAAAATGCCGAAGGTAACCTGGGAATCGCAAACGCTCTGTTGGAGCATCTTTCAGCAAAACTTCCTGTATCAAGATTGCAAAGAGATTTAACCGATTCAACCGTGATGAGAAACATAGGCGTACCGGTAGCGCATACTTTACTCTCTGTTTTTTCTCTCGAAAAAGGAATTGGTAAATTGATTTTGAATGAAGAGAAAATAAAAAATGATTTAGATAGCAATTGGGCTGTGGTGGCAGAAGCCATTCAAACAATCTTAAGAAGGGAAAATTATCCGCAGCCTTATGAGGCATTAAAAGAATTGACCAGAGGCAAAGAACACATTGACAAATCAAGCATTCATACTTTCATTGATTCTTTAAAAATATCAGCTTCTTTAAAAAAAGAATTAAAAAGTGTTTCACCTTTTAATTATATAGGTTCTTTCTCTATTTAAAAAATTATTACTTTGTGGAAGAAAGAATGGGTTAGTACCAAACTAAACGATTAGCAACTTTCTTTCGCTTATGAAAAAATTTTTCTTACTCAGTATTTGTTCTGTTTCACAAACCATCTACGCACAGATAGGCTGTAATAACTGGTTACAAACTCCTTCTGTTCCATCTTATGTCAAAATAGGCCAGTTAAATATAACAGGAAATGTGGTTACGGTTGAAGCGATTATAAACAGAACTGCACCCTATTCCGGCGGTCAGGTCTGGGCAGGAGATGTGGTATCAAAACATCGTGACCCGAATGATGTAAACTATTTATTGAGGCCAAACAGCGGGGAGATTACCACATCCAATGGCTATTTTAAAACTCCGGATATCGCTGATATTGAATTAAATAAAACTTACCATATAGCAATGGTATATGATGGAAGTACTTTAAAATTTTACAGAGATGGATGTTTAATGAGCCAGGTAGCTGCTTCAGGAAATTTAGTCCAAAATTCATGGGAGACAAGCATTGGCTATTATTCACCAGAACTTTATCCCAATGAAAATTTTATAGGTTTTATCAACGAGGTAAGGATATGGAACGTAGCAAGAACCCAGGCTGAGATTCGCGCTTACATGAATACTTCTTTACCGGGCCCTACCACGCAAACCGGATTGCTGGCTTATTATACTTTCAATGATCTTACAAATAAACAGGGAAATCCAAATTGGAATGGTACCCTAGGTGGAAATGCATCCATTAATCAAACAAACACTTCGTGTAATTCCATTTTGGATTTATGTGCGCCCCCATCTAATGACAGCATTATCATAAATGAATACACTGAAGTTTTAAATTTAGATGTCTGCAAAAATGAGTTGGTTGTTGCTGACGCTTCCAAATACAATATAGGTGATACCATCCTCATAATTCAGATGAAAGGGGCAGTAATTGATTCTACGAATACATCAAATTTTGGAACCGTAACTGATTATAAAAATTCTGGCAATTACGAATTCAATATTATTAAGCAAAAAAATGGGAATGCACTTTCCTTATTAAATGTTTTAGAAAGGCAATACGATATTCCTGATGGGAAAGTTCAGTTGGTGCGAGTGCCTTATTATAAAAGTATCAACATCACTTCTACATTAACCTGTTTACCCTGGGATGGATCAAAAGGTGGTGTGCTGGCATTTAACGTAGAGGGAAATGTAAACATGCTTGCCGATATCGATGTAAGTGGAAAAGGTTTCAGTGCAGGTTTGGCCATGGGAAACAGGAATGCTACTTTCAATCAGCAAGGATATTACTATGAACCTTTATCCAATAACGGCGCTGAAAAGGGAGAAGGTATTCATACAATATCTACAAATAAAAATTATGGGAGAGGTGCTCCTTCCAATGGCGGTGGTGGTGGAAATGCTCATAATACGGGCGGTGGCGGCGGAGCAAATGGAGGAATGGGAGGCAATGGTGGCGACCAATGGATAATACAGAAAACAATTACAGAACAGGTGGGAGGTAGAGGCGGTCATGCACTTATCAACAGTTCTTCTTTGAATAAATTATATGCTGGAGGCGGCGGTGGCATGGGACATGCAAATGATCTTTTTGAATATCCCGCAGGAAACGGTGGTGGTATTGTCATTCTTACTTCAGGTTCGTTATCAGGTAATAACTACTCAATAAAAGCAAATGGTGGAAATGGAATGGAAGCACCCAACAGTGCTTTAGCCGATGATGGCGTAGGCGGCGGCGGTGGCGGCGGTACCATTTTGCTGGACATACCCAATTTAACGGGTACCGTTATTCTGGAAGCTAAAGGAGGGAAAGGAGCTAATCATATTGCTAATAATGTTTTACAAGGACCTGGCGGCGGCGGCGGCGGTGGAGTAATAGCTCTTGGACAATCTGTAACTAACCCACAATATAATCTCAACTTGTCAGGAGGTATTAATGGTGTAAATATAAATCTCGCTAACAATCCGTGGGGAGCTACACCAGGAAGTAACGGTGTTGTATTGAATAATTTTAAGCCCGTTTTTGATCAAATAATTTTTAAGAAAAATATTGATTCTATAAGGTTTAATGAAAGTATTCAAGATTGCAACCACTTTGATTTTAAAGGCTTTGGGTTTACGCAAATATCTTCTATAAATTCCTGGGATTGGCATTTCGGAGATGGCGGCACAAGTAATTCTCAAAACACTACTCACACTTTTGCAACGGCAGGTACTTACATTGTGAAACTCATTGCCACCGACATCAACGGCTGTAAAGACAGCGTCTTAAAACCCGTAATTATTAAAACTTTTGATGTAACAAAAAGCCCTGATACCAGCTTGTGTGGAAGTTCCGCAATAAACATATTTGCAACCGGAGGCTCCCTTTATTCATGGTCTCCAGCCACAGGATTAGATAATCCCAATAGCTCAAGTCCTGTTGCCACTCCCTTAGCTTCTACAAAATATTATGTTACTGTCACCAGTATTGACGGCTGTTCAAAAATGGATTCAGTGAATATTTTGGTAAACAGTTTTCCCGTAGTTTCCAAATCAAATGATACCAGTATTTGTAATAATACTCCGGTTTCACTTTCAGCGGGTGGCGGCATATCCTATTCATGGAGCCCGTCCGTTTCACTAAATAATCCTAACATCGCAAACCCTGTTGCTACACCCACGACTTCCACAACTTATGTTGTAAAGGTTACTAACGTCGATGGTTGTTCGAAAACAGATTCAATAAAAGTAAGTACTAATCCAACTCCGGCTATTACAAAATCAAATGATACTACAATATGTAACAAAGCATCTGTAAAAATATTTATTTCAGGAGGAAGCTCTTATTTATGGACACCCGCTTCTTCACTTGATAATCCAACAAGTGCAACGCCTCTCGCCTCTCCATTATCAACTACTCTTTATCGTGTAGGTATTACCGATGCCTATTCCTGTATTTATTGGGATTCGGTAAAAATAGTTGTCCGTGATGCTACAGTATTTTCGGTATCACCGGATAGCTTTGTTTGTTCCAAAACACCACGACAATTAACTGCATCTGGTGGTACTACTTATTTATGGAGTCCGGCTTCTTTTTTAGATAATCCGAATATCAGTAATCCAGTTTCAACACCTGACACTTCAATTATTTATTCAGTTACGATCAAAGAAAATGTTTGTAATGAATCTACTACCTTATTTACAAAGCTTACGGCACTTCCGTTACCCGTGGTAGTTGCATCTAAATCAAATGACATTACCTGCTCTTTTCCATCGAGCCACTTAATCGCGAAGGGTGCGCAAAATTACAGTTGGTCTCCGGCAATCAGTCTCAATAATCCAGCTATTTCAAATCCAATCGCGACGCCAACCGTATCCACCACCTATTTGGTAACAGGCAAGGATCTGAATGGATGCGCAGGCACAGATACTATTGAGATAAAAGCCAGCCCTTATGCAAACGTCGTTTATGAATTACCCAATTCTTTTACGCCCAACGGTGATGGCAAAAATGATTGCTTTGGTATTGCATATTGGGGAATGGTACAGGAACTTGATTTTTCAATTTACAATCGCTTTGGAGAAAAAGTATTTCATACCAATGATAATTCTGTTTGCTGGGATGGAAAATATAAGGGCCAACTCCAGGACGCAAATGCTTTCATATACATAGTTAAGGCAAAAACCGCCTGTGGAATTATTGAGAGAAAAGGAACGGTTATGTTGTTGAAGTAATAAAAATTACTAATTATATTCTCTGGATAAGGTAAAATTAATTTCCCGGGATTCTTTTTTCATAAAATTATCTTCCCGGCAAAATCCGCATTTCAAAAGCACATGTTGCGAATCCACATTGCCTGTTTCAGTTACTGCGTAAATATTTGAAATCTCTTTTTGTTCAAATAACCAATTCACCCCTTCATGTACAATTTCCGTGGCGTATCCTTTTTTCCAATGTTTTTTAATGAGTGAATACCCAATTTCCACGCCTTCTTCCTCTTTACTTTTTCTTAAAAGAAGAAGACCTATAAATTCATTACTTAGTTTTTCAACAATAAAATATCGGCCGAAAGGATAATTATTTTTATAAGCATGCAATTGCTTCTCAAATATGTATTCCGTTTCTTCCATCGTTAATTTAGGAAGTATCAACTCTTTTATAGCAGTATCATTGAATAACTCATAAAGAGAGTCTAGATCTCCATCTTCCCATTTAGTAACGTATAATCTTTCAGTTTCAAACAGCATCTTTTTTATTTATGAATTTCACTCGTAAAATGAAACTCTATTTCGGGATTATTGGTGCGCTCGGTATTTAAAAACCATTCGCTTTGTGCAAGGTAAACCAGGTTGCCATCCTTATCTTCAGCGATATTGCTGGACTTATACTTTACAAAGTCCTGTAGCTTTTTCGGATCCTTTGATGTAAGCCAGCATGCTTTGTAATAAGGAAGAGAATTAAGTTCTGCTGAAGCGCCATACTCATGCAGCAAACGATACTGAATCACTTCAAATTGCAACTCTCCCACGCAACCAATTATTTTCTTGTGCCCACCAAACTGTGTAAACAATTGTGCCACGCCTTCATCCGTAAGCTGTAACAATCCTTTCTCAAGCTGCTTGGTTTTCATCGGGTCTTTATTTACCACTTCTCTGAATATTTCCGGAGAAAAGGAAGGAATGCCGGTATAATAATAATCTTCTCCTTCCGTAAGCGTATCACCTATTTTAAAATTGCCTGTGTCAAACAAACCCACCACATCACCGGGATAAGCTGATTCAATTATATCTTTTTCCCTCGCCAAAAATGTATAAGGATTACTGAACCTAACGTTCTTGTGTAACCGCACATGGTGAAAATATTTATTGCGCTCAAACTTTCCGGCGCATACCCTCAGAAAAGCAATTCTGTCCCGGTGGCGCGGATCCAGGTTGGCATGAATCTTAAAAATAAAACCACTGAATTTATTTTCTGTTGGCGCTACAATCCTTGTCGTTACTGCTCTTTCCTGCGGTAATGGCGCAATTTTAATAAATGTCTCCAGTAATTCTTTTACCCCAAAATTGTTTATAGCGCTTCCAAAAAACACCGGCGCTATCTTCCCCTCAAGGTAATTTTGTCTATTTAAATTTCCATAGACACCTTCAATTAATCCTACATCTTCCCTCAATTGCGCTGCATCTTTTAACCCTAACTTTTTTTCAAGAATTTCATCATCCAGGTTTTCAATCGGCAAATCTTCTTCACTCGTTTTTTGATTGGCATTAAATAAAAGAAGGTTTTTATCAAACAAATTATAAACCCCTTTAAATTCTTTTCCCATACCAATCGGCCAGCTTAAAGGATGTAATTGTATTTTTAATTCCGATTCAATTTCATCTAAAAGATCAAACGGATTTTTCCCATCTCTGTCCAACTTGTTCACAAAAACAATCACAGGCGTATCGCGCATGCGGCATACTTCCATCAATCTCTTCGTTTGTTCTTCCACCCCTTTCACACAATCTATCACCAGCACTACACTGTCCACTGCTGTAAGAGTCCGGTACGTATCTTCCGCAAAGTCTTTATGGCCGGGGGTATCCAACAGGTTTATCAAAATATTATGGTATTCAAAACTCAATACCGAGGTGGCTACGGATATGCCACGCTGCCTTTCAATTTCCATAAAATCTGAAGTGGCGTGTTTTTTTATCTTATTACTTTTTACTGCACCCGCCGTTTGAATGGCCCCGCCAAAAAGCAACAATTTTTCTGTAAGTGTTGTCTTTCCTGCATCCGGATGAGAGATAATTGCAAACGTCCTTCGCTTCTTTATTTCATTTATTTGTTTCGTATTTACTTCAGTCTGCATTTTATTTTTTAAAATTTGGCTGCGAAGGTAAGCTAATGTGAGCTGTCAGTAGCTTTGCAAAAGCAAGATTTTATTTAAATGGGTTGAATAATTCTATGCGAGAATCATCTTGCTGTATTTATAATTTATAGATGCTTATGGAGATATTGAGTGAAGACGCTTGAACACGCCGGATGAATCATTTTCCATTTAACCTTTTGCCTGATGCCAGTTACGGAAGTCAGATTAAATTCTTTAGATTGCAAAATTCCTGATGATACTTTAGGCTCAATAGCCCCCTTAAAATTTTGACTATTTTTTAAAACTTAAATGCAATAAGCCTTGAAAAAAAGAATTTTAATCGTTTACTTATTCACCAGTATTTTAATGACATTTTCCTTTGCGCAATCTGTAAAAAAAGCCATCTGGAGTGTAGGAAAGGCCGACAATTCGGCTACTGAATTTGCACTTTCACCGGATGGGTTTAAAAACTTTGTCGGGAGTGATTTTGGATACGAAGACAAGTACTATTTGGTAGGATATTCCAAAGAAAAGAATGATTTCCCTTATGTGCTGCCAGGGCCAGTGGATACCTGGGGTGGTACATGGCCCACTGCAGGATGGAGAACAAGCCAGGTAAATATCTTATTTGGAGTGAAAGATGTACCTGTAAAAGGCGATTATAAGTTAGTAATCAGATTATTGGACTACGCGAAGAAGTTTTTGCCAATGCTCAAGGTGAGTATCAATAACCAGGATGAAAAAATACAATTAGGCGCCGTTGGGTATGATGTAAATAAACAGCCCTATCCCAAACAAAACGAGCCTTATATTGATACGGCTTCTATAACCGGCAATTTATCTTCTGCTACTCCTAAAACCATTGAAATTCCAATTAGCCGTGGTATCATAAAAAAGGGAGGGAATGAGGTAACCATAACCGTAGTACAGGGTTCATGGATACTGTTTGATGAGGTGCGTCTGGAAGGGCCATCACAAGTGGTTATGGAAACACCCGGCCAAATGTTTATCAGCCATGTAAAAGCTGCTGATTATGAATTGACAGCCAATGGCAAAAGAGTTCAGCCTTTGCTGATCAACGCAAAATATCTAAAAGGGTCACCCAGAATCAGTGTTGAACTGGACAATAAAACCATTTTTAGTGAAACTTTGGAAAAAGGAAGCTATGAGTTTGAAGCTTTAATGCCGGCTGTAGCCACGTCCCAAAAAAGCAAGTATACGATACGGGAAAATGGAAAAGTGATTGAAGAAGGGATAGTAAACAGGTCGAAACAAAAAATACAAACACCTGCTGATTATGTTGATACCCGCATGGGTACCGGCCATTCCCGCTGGATGATTGCCCCTGGACCATGGATGCCATTTAGCATGGTTAAAATGAGCCCGGATAACCAAAACGCAGGCTGGCAAGCCGGTTATCAGCCATCGTATGAAAGTGTAGGCACCTTTAGCCACATTCATGAATGGACCATGGCAGGATTAGGCATTTTTGCCACCAATGGAAAACTAAAAACAAATATCGGAGACGAACTAAAGCCAGGCTCAGGATACCGCTCAGCCATTGACAAAAAAAGCGAAGAAGCACCCATAGGAAGTTATAAAGTGCAGCTTACCGATTATGATATTAAAGCAGAAGTTACAGCCACTACACGCTGCGGATTTGAGCGGTTTACCTTTCCGAAGGATCGCGATAGTGCACGTGTTCTGATTGACCTGCACATCCCGGCAGAATATGATTACCAGCTCAAAGAGGTAAAGCTTAAAAAGATAAATGATTACAGAATAGAAGGCTATGCCCACCAGTTTTCTCCAAAAATCTGGAGCCATGATGCTGACCAGGATTATACCCTTTATTTTGTTATTGAATTTGATAAGCCCATCAAAAATATGGGAAGCTGGATCAATGAAAAGATTCAGTATGGTAACACGCTGGAGGCAAAGGATATTAAAGATGCGGGATTGTTTTTACAGTTTGATGCAAAGCAAAACCCGGTTGTCCAGGTCCGTTCAGGTATCTCATTAGTAAGCATCCATAATGCAGCGCTGAATCTAAAAACAGAAATAACCGATCCGTTCGGATGGAACTTCAATGCGATAAAGCAGAACCAGGTAAATGTATGGAACGAGATATTGAATCGCGTTAAAATCACCACCACCAACCGGTTGGAAAAGGTACGTTTTTATAACTCTATGTACCGGTCTATCTGTAGCCGCAATACCTGGAGCGACATCAATGGTGAATGGCGTGGCACTGATGGACAAGTGCAAAAATTAAAAAACAAAGATGATGTAGCGCTCGGATGCGATGCTTTCTGGAATACCTTCTGGAATCTGAACCAGCTATGGAACCTGGTAACGCCTGAATGGAGCAACCGGTGGGTGAATTCACAATTAGCCATGTATGATGCTTACGGCTGGCTGGCAAAAGGCCCTGCCGGAATGAATTATGTTCCGGTTATGGTGGGTGAACATGAAATTCCCCAGATGGTATCTGCCTACCAAATGGGGATCCGCAATTTCGATGTAAATAAGGTGTTGGAAGCTGCGGTAAAAATGCAAACCACCCCTGCCCAAAAGGTTCACAGCGGTTTTGCAGGAAACAGGGATTTAGTTGAATATGAAAAACACAAGTATGTCCCTTCTGATAAAGGCCGTTTTTCCAATACCATGGAATACTCCTATGATGACTGGACTGTGGGACAATTAGCCAAAACTTTAGGGAAAACGGATCTGTATCATAAATTTAACGAGCGCGGTTATTGGTGGAAAAACACCATCGACAGTGCGGGGTATTGCCACATGAAACTGAGCAATGGAGAATGGGTAAAAAACTTTGATCCTTTCAGAAGTGGTGCTAATGAGCATTATGTGGAAGGAAACGCATGGCAATTAACCTTTTTTGTTCCGCAGGACGTACCGGCATTGATCAATATGATTGGGAATGAGAAATTTATAGACAGATTGGAATGGGGCTTTGCTCAAAGCGATCCATGGCGTTATAACGGTATGAACGATCAATATTGGGACTATCCTGTTGTGCAGGGTAATCAGCAATCCATGCACTTCGCCTTTCTTTTTAATTGGGCAGGTAAGCCCTGGTCTACTCAGAAATGGAGTCGTTCGATACTTGAACGCTATTATGGTTATGGCGTTTCAAACGCTTATTTAGGAGATGAAGACCAGGGGCAAATGAGTGCCTGGTTGGTGATGACCTCACTGGGATTGTTTCAAACGGATGGCGGTAGCCGGGACAATCCTATTTATGAAATAGGCAGCCCGCTGTTCGAGAAAACCGAAATTGACCTGGGGCAAAGGTTTGGACGGGGCAAAAAGTTTACCATCATAGCTAAGGGTGCTTCCCGCAATAACATGTATGTGCAGGAAGCCACTCTGAATGGTAAAGTTTTACATTCATTTAATTTTCCTGCGTCTGAATTATTAAAAGGTGGATCGCTCGTACTGAAAATGGGACCTGAACCCAATAAAAAATGGGGCGTATCAAAGCCCTAAGTAATGATAAAAAGCGGTGTTCCTATATTTGACGGTATGTCCGAAGCCGATGAACTAAATATGATTGATCACTTTTTCACAATGGCTTATATGAGAATGCTCCTACCTTAAAGGCAATGTCTTTAGTTGGTGCGTGAGATATTTATACATTGCAATAGTGACAAGGAGTTGCTATTGCAATGTATTTTCCAGGCTAAATTATTCACCTTGTTGCGCCTTATTGAGTATAGCAATAAATACTAGTGGCCATATTTTTTATCCTTCACTTTTTACCAAAGCCACTTCTTTTTTTAAAGAATGAAGATGATTTTCTCTTTTAAATAGCGGCCATGCGATTGTTGACAATATAATTTGTAACATTGAAAAAATAAGTAAGGCATTTGTAAAGCCAAGATGAAGTGTAAGTCCGAATAAATAGCTTCCTAATCCAAAACCAACAAAAAGCATAAAGGCCATTACGCTCATTGCCTGGCCGCTTCTTTCTTTTCCAACCTGTGATATGATTCCTGCGAGCAGGGGTTGTGTCAAATCAAAACCTAGCGACAAAGTAATTACAGAAACCCTGGCTATTGTCAAAGGGATATTAAATATCAGAATGAAAGCTGACAATCCACTTAAAAATAAACCTAAAGGCAACAACTTGCTTCTTCCATATTTATCCGCTAGTCTTCCAATAAATGGCCCAAACAAAAATCCGGGTACGCCATAACCCAAAAGCGCCAAACCAATTTGCCATCCGTTTAGAGAAAAGTTTCTTTCAAAATATAAGCCCAGCCAGGTATAAACTCCCGCATGAAAAATGCCA
>DATCWN010000125.1:0-2838 GCA_036566285.1 Hanamia sp. | reverse complement strand
ATAATTCTTAATATCTCTCATGGACAATCACGCCTCACTGGGGTTGCAGCATTTCAAAAACTACGTTGGGTTAAAATTTCAACTTTACAACAGTCTTTTTACTTCGTTGCCTTTTTACCGGATTGAAAAGACCGGAATTCTATTATCTCTTTTCATTAATGTATGTGAAGAGGGCTACAAAAAGAAACTTAGCCCCACACAAATCATTGAAGACTTTTTTTCCAAACAAAGTTCATTCACCACGCAGCCGGAAAAGCTGGATTTGCTGTTTCGCTTCATCCAGTTTATAGAGAGGCAGGTGGTTTTGTTCGATGCGCTGGAAGATGCGGCCTTTACCAAAGTGCACGACATGGGCGGGCAGGGCACCCTGAAGCAATTGGAAATGCAGGTACGCCAAAGCAACAAGGAAGAAGCGCTCTCAAAAAAGCTAAAGGATTTCTCTGTTGAGATTGTGCTTACGGCGCACCCCACACAATTCTATCCGGGCACGGTATTGGGCATCATTAACGACCTTTCCAAATCTCTTTCCGAAAATAATACCGGGCAGATAAATATGTATCTGCAACAACTGGGCAAAACTCCTTTTTTCAAAAAGGAAAAACCCACTCCTTATGATGAAGCCATTAGTTTGATCTGGTACCTCGAAAGTGTTTTCTTCCCCGCCGCAGGTAGAATCACTTCGTTCCTAAAAAGTCAGTTTCCCGATGCGGTTCATGACGATAACCCCGTAATAAAAATGGGTTTCTGGCCGGGAGGCGACAGGGATGGCAACCCATTTGTAAACACCGATATCACTTTAAAAGTGGCCGATGCGCTTCGCGGAAGCATCATAAAATGCTATTACATGGAAGTGCGCAAACTAAGGCGCAGACTTACTTTCAAAGGAGTGGACGTGCTGCTATCGGAGCTGGAAAAGCAATTGTACGATAATATTTTTATTCCAAATGGCCGCACCAGTTTAACTAAAGATGGGATTCTTGCCATATTGAACCAGATAAAAGACCTTCTTATTTACCAGCACAATGGTTTATTCCTTCATCTCATTGATAATCTGATTAATAAGGTGCATGTTTTCGGCCTGCATTTCGCATCGCTCGACGTGCGGCAGGATAGCTCCATTCACAAAAGGACATTTGCGGCGCTAACCACTACCGGCTCGGTATTCCCGGCGGATTATCTGCAGTTAACTGAAGAAAAAAAGATTGAATTTCTTACGAATAACTCAGAAGTGCTGCCGGAAAAGGACTATGGCGACCCGCTGATAAACGACACGATCGGAAGCATCAAAATAATAAAACAAATACAGGAATATAATGGAGAGCCGGGCTGCAACAGGTACATTATCAGCCACTGCAGCACTGCTTTGAACATGTTTGAAATCTATGGCCTCTTCATTTTGTGTGGATGGAAGAAGGAAGAAATGAAAATTGACATTGTCCCTTTAATTGAAACGGTCAGCGACCTGCAAAGGGCGGCCACGATATTAAAAGCTTTGTACGAAAATAAGGAATACAGGCAGCATCTGAAAAGAAGAAACGACACGCAAACTGTAATGCTCGGCTTCTCCGATGGCTCTAAAGACGGCGGTTACCTGATGGGGAACTGGAGCATTTATAAAGCCAAGGAAAAGCTGACGGCCGTGTCAAAAGAATATGGTATAGACGTGGTTTTCTTTGATGGACGCGGCGGCCCTCCGGCAAGAGGCGGCGGCAAAACACATAAGTTCTACGCGTCTATGGGTAAAAACATTGCGAACAAAGAAATACAGCTCACGATACAGGGACAAACGGTGAGTTCCAATTTTGGCACCATTGATTCGGCGCAATACAACCTGGAACAATTGATTCACGCCGGCATCTCCAACGACCTTTTTTCCGACCGTCACATTACTTTGCAGGACGAAGAAGAAAAATTGTTGCAAGCCCTGGCAGATGAGAGCTTTGTTGCCTACAGAGCTTTAAAAAATCACCCTGAATTCATGGATTATCTCACGCAGATAAGCCCATTAAAATACTATAGCAAAACCAATATAGGAAGCCGCCCCAGCAAGCGGGGTTCGGGCAAAATAAATATGGAAGATTTGCGGGCCGTGCCTTTCGTGGGGTCATGGAGCCAGATAAAGCAGAACGTAACCGGGTATTATGGTGTGGGCACCGCGCTGAAGAAAATGGAAGAGCAGGGAAAATTTGCGAGCGTGAAAGTATTGTATCAAAACTCGCTGTTTTTCAGGACCCTGATTGATAATTGTGAAATGGCGATGAAGAAATGTTACTTCCCCCTTACCGAACATTTGTCGAAAGATAAAAAGTTTGGGGAAATATGGAACATGATTTACAGCGAATATGCGATTACCGAGAAATATCTTTTTCAATTGACGGGGCATAACGAGCTGATGGCGGACTATGCCGTGGAACAATTATCGGTGAGCATGAGGGAAAAGATTGTTTTGCCGTTGGTAACCATCCAGCAATTTGCAATGGCCCTCATCCGGGAAATAGAAGACGAAGATGTAAACGATTCTTTGAAAGAAACGTATGAAAAATTGGTGATGCGCTGTTCTTTCGGGCTCATCAATGCAGGACGAAACTCCGCATAGCAAGGAGTTTTTCTTTAAAAAGTAGCCGGCCATAGAAATGGCCAGCCTGGATTGTTTTATAGGGAAAGTATTTACCATAAAGCCGCCTTTCAATTAGTTGAGGCGGCTTTGTTTTTTTAAACACTTTGAGAGGGCAAAAATTTATGCAAGCGTCATTTTGGTACTTTTCTGTCCTTTTGGCAGAGATTAGACCCTTTTAGGCTCTAATTAGACCTTAATAACCTCTAATTAGACCTTAATAT
>DATCWN010000091.1:0-2295 GCA_036566285.1 Hanamia sp. | reverse complement strand
CAAAGTAAATCATTTGAATAAAAATGAGCAGAAAATAAAGAATCCAGAAAGATTCATAGTGCATACAAATGATATAAAGGTGGAGGTACTCGGAACTCAGTTTGATGTAAGGAACCGTCGCTCTGAAACAAACGTGATTCTGAAATCAGGAAAAGTAAAGATTGTATTTAATAAGACAACGCATGGTGATGTAACCATGGCTGCCGGAGAAATGATTTCTTATGAAGCCAAAACGGATCAATTAAAAAGATCGTTTACCAACCCTGAAATACAAACTGCGTGGATAGATAAAAAAATGATTCTTGAAGATGCTTCGGTAAATACCATTATTCAATTTCTGGAAGATAATTATGGTTATAAAATTATTTTAAAAGATACAGCAATTGGCAATAAAAAAATGGAAGGAACCCTTTTGCTGGACAATATTGAGGATGTATTTTTTGTATTGACTACCTCACTGGACATACAAATACAAAAAAAAGATAGCACACTGATTTTTAGTAAATAACAACTTGAAATAGCAAAAATAGAAACCTGATATTCTGTTGGGGATACCAGCTATTATTTACGCAGGCAAAGCCTAAACATCTATATTTTATTTTTAAAATCTAAAAGTATGATCAAAACTCGATTAAAATTTCCATTAAGCTTACTGTTATTGTCGCTATTAATGATAACTGGTAACGGTAATGCGCAAACGAAATCATCACCCGGATCTTTTAACAAGACGTACCAGCCTCTTGTAAAAGTATTAAAAGATATAAGCAAGGTTTTCGATACCAAGTTTGTTTATGAAAAATCTCTTGTTGAAGGAAGGACAACCTCTTATTCTGTGCGACATCTAAAAGGAAAGAAAGTGGAAGATGTTTTAAAATCCGTTTTATATCCTGAAGACCTTGTTTTTCTTTACATTAAGCAAAACTATTACACTATAGTTTCCCGCGACCGGCTATATAGAACCGATGATTCGGAAAGTAATCCGAATACCTATGGCAAAATGGCCTCCACCCGCACTGCTTATCCTAATTACGCCTCTTCTTTGAATACCACTCATTTTCAGAGTAACATTATGGACATTGATATAAAAGGCACGGTAAAAGATAATAAGGGTAATCCATTACAAGGTGTGAGCGTTTTGGTGGAGGGCACTACCAAAGGAACCATGACCAATTCATCCGGCGAGTACGAACTTAATGCTGTGGATGAAAAGGCCAATCTTATTTTTAGCTACATCGGTTATACTGTACAGAACATTCCGGTACGGGGAAGAAGTACTATCGATTTAATACTTTTAGAAAGCAGCAAAGGCCTCAATGAAGTAGTGGTGATTGGCTATGGTACTGCCCGTAAATCAGACCTTACCGGAGCGGTGGGTAGGGTTGATGAAGACAGGCTTAAGGAACGTCCGGCATCTTCTCTTAACCAGGCATTATCAGGCAAAGTATCCGGTGTACAGGTAAACTCAAACTCAGGGCGGCCCGGAGGAAGAACCAATATAAGAATACGTGGTTTTAGCTCCATCAATTCTTCGAATAACCCTCTGTATGTTGTGGATGGAGTGATGCTCCCCATTAACAACCAGGCACAGGCAAGCCAGGCAATTGATTACATCAATCCAAACGATATTGTATCGGTAGAAGTATTAAAGGATGCATCCTCTACCGCTATTTATGGAGCAAGAGGTGCCAATGGCGTTATATTAATAACAACCAAACGTGGAAGGGCGGGTGCCGGGAAAATAACTTATGATGCAGATTTTAGCGTTAATACACTGGGACCAATTAATCCGAAAGTTTTAAATGCCAAAGAATTTCTTGCGGTTGAGGACCTGGCTTATAAAAATATGGAAAAGTTTGACCCTGTCGGATGGGCTGCAGGAAAGTATATAAGCAGAAATCCGAAACTTGCACGCACGGACCCAAGGCTCTTTGATGCTAATGGCAATCCAATTTATGATACTGACTGGCTTAGAGAGGCCACTCAAAATAAATTGTCCCAAAACCACCAGTTAGGATTTTCGGGTGGTAGCGATCACAGCAATTATGCAGTATCTCTCGGTTATCGGGATGATGAGGGACTTCTGAAAACATCTTATCTGAAGCGTTATTCAGCAAGGTTTTCATTTGACAACCAAATGAAGGACTGGTTAAAAGTAGGTGGTACTTTGAGTTACAATAATCAGGAAGAGAATATTGTGGATCAAAGTGATCAGGTTCCACGAAGCATTGTAGAAGATTTCCCTTTTATGCCTGTAAAATACCCTGATGGGACGTGGGCCGATAACAGGCAGTATCC
>DATCWN010000500.1:0-7439 GCA_036566285.1 Hanamia sp. | reverse complement strand
TTTTTACATTTTGCAAAAATCCAAAGCCGGTATTGATACCATAAAAAAGCTCATCAGAAGAATTTATTTTTTCATCAAGATAACTTCTGCATTTTAAAATGGCTTCATGCGCAGCAAACGTTATGGATACTAATTGTTTATATTTTAGCAGATGTTTTACCTGTTGAAAAGTAAGCTCGCTTTTATCAAGCGCAAGATAATTATAGGTCATGTTTCAAATTAAGACAATCAAATGTAATTAAAACTTAGGTAGATTTATTTTTAATGGATTCCCGTATTAACTCCTTATTCTTAAGGTTTATTTTGCATTTTCTTTCTCTGTCAAGAGGTTATATTTGCAGGTAAAAAAACTAATAGCTTCACTCTTTCCCATGTATAAATTATTACTTTCTTTTTTCTTATTTCTTGCTGTGCAAAAAGTTTCTTTTGCACAGGACACACTTCCAAAAATTACAGTAACACAACTGGGTAAAAAAGTATTGGTTTCATGGAGCAATCCTTATACGTATGTTACCGGCATTAATATTCAGCGTTCGGGCGACAGCACAAAAAACTTTACCACTATCGGAAGTGTACTTGATGTAAAAGCAGCAACGAACGGTTTTGTAGATACCAGAGAATTTATTCCATCCAACCAGTATTACCGTTTATTTATTTCTTTTGAAGGAGGCAATTATATTTTCACGCAATCGCGAAGGCCGACCCCGGACACGCTCAATATCTCTGCTGAGATAACCGATTATCAGCAGCCTGTAAAAACCTGGTTTGTCCCTTCCAGGCATGTTTATACAGGGAGAGATAACAACGTCATTATTTCATTACCAGATGCAGCAAAGAAAAAATACTCCATTAAGTTTTTTGAGGATGACGGCACTTTTGTTTTTGAATTAAAAAGAATTCCTGAAAGCTATCTTACACTTGATAAAGTGAATTTTATGCATTCGGGGCTTTTCAATTTTGAATTATTTGAAAACAGAATCATTATTGAAAGACATAAAATTTATATACCAAAAGATGGTAAGCCCGTTCCAGCCCTTGATGTAAATGGATATGAAATCAACTAAGGGTTGCATTAAATACCAATTCAAAATTCTTCTTTAATTTCTCTTTTACTTCTTCGAAATTGACCTTATGCCCTAATTCTTTTTCAATGGAAGTAACCTGTTTATTTATGATACCACAGGGAATAATATTGTCGAAATAGCTGAGGTCGGTATTTACATTTAATGCAAAACCATGCATGGTAATCCAACGGCTGCAACGGATACCCATAGCGCATATTTTTCTTTCTTTGCCTGGCTTTCCAGGTTCTATCCAAACTCCCGTTTCGCCCTTGCTTCTATCTCCTTCAATGCCATATTCTGCAATGGAAAGGATGATAACCTCTTCGAGACGGTGCAAATATTCTGCAATGCCGGTAGAAAATTTTTCCAAATCAAGTATCGGATAACCCACTACCTGCTGCAGCCCATGAAATGTAATATCTCCTCCCCTGTTGGTTCTGAAAAATTCGATTTCTTTTTCTTCCATCTCATGTTCGTTCAACAGCACATTTTCAATGTGGCCGTTTTTGCCTAAAGTGTAAACAGCCGGATGCTCACAGAAGAGGAGATGATGTGAGGTTGTGGGGTGAGTGGTGAGTGTTGAATGTTGAATGGTGAATGGTGAATGGTGAAATAGTTGGACTTCTGATTGCTGTTTGCTGATTGCTGATTGCTGATTGCTAATTGCTAATTGCTCATTGTCCTCCGCTTTTCTTGCTTCTGATTTTATTTCTAAATTTTTTTTAACCAACTCTTCCTGGTAGTCCCACGCGGCTTTGTAATTGATAATTCCAAGGTCTTCAAAAATGATGTGCTGTTTTTCCAAATGAATAAATTTAATTTGCAAAGATAAATTGAATTGGTTTATTGGTTATGACTGTCATCACAACTTAAAGCTCATAGCGCAAATTAAATTTTATGATTGAAGAAGAATTACCCGAAGAGAGTGAAGAGCTTTTTGAAAGACTTACTATAGTTTGTGCAAAAGGGCAGGAACCTTTACGGATTGATAAATTTTTAATGAACCGTATTGAGGGCGCTACCAGAAATAAAATTCAGCAGGCTATAGAAGCCGAAAGAGTTTTAGTAAATGAGAAACCCATCAAATCAAACTACAAAATACGGCCGGAAGATAAAATCGTTATTTATCAAACCCATCTTCCGGAAAGCAATGTTATTGTTCCCGAAAATATTCCCTTTAAAATTGTGTATGAAGATGATGATGTAATGGTAGTTGATAAGGAGCCAGGAATGGTGGTTCATCCCGGCAGCGGCAATCCCGGCGGCACTTTGGTGAATGCCGTGGCGTGGTATTTGAAACAACAAAACCCGGATATTAAAGAAGAAGATTTATCTCGGTTTGGATTGGTACACCGCATAGATAAAAATACTTCGGGGCTTTTGGTAATGGCAAAAACACCAAAGGCAATGACGCATTTGGCCAAACAATTTTTCGACCACACAGTGCATCGTAGGTATGTGGCATTGGTGTGGGGCGATTTTGAAAATGAAGAGGGAACCATTGAAGGCCACGTAGGAAGACATCAAAGATTCAGGAAGTTATTTACGGTTTACCCTGATGGGGAATTGGGCAAAGAAGCCATTACGCATTATAAAGTTTTAGAAAAATTTAATTATGTAACCCTCCTGGAATGCCGGCTGGAAACAGGGCGCACCCACCAGATACGGGTACACATG
Organism: Hanamia sp.; assembly: GCA_036566285.1. GTDB lineage: Bacteria > Bacteroidota > Bacteroidia > Chitinophagales > Chitinophagaceae > Ginsengibacter. The sequence goes on along the minus strand of DATCWN010000500.1, from coordinate 4,698 downwards.
CAGCACATTGGTCATCCTCTTTTTAATGACATCACTTATGGCGGCGACAGGATTGTGAAAGGAACCGTGTTTACCAAATACAAACAATTTGTAGATAATTGTTTTGCGCTTTGCCAGCGTCATGCATTGCATGCACAACAATTGGGATTTATTCATCCGGCTACCGGAAAGAAAATATATTTTGAAAGCCCTCTCCCCGAAGACATGAGTGCAGTCATTGAAAAATGGAGGAAGTATAGCGTTGGTAGGAATTGAAGCCTGAATTACTTATTATACGACATCTCGAAAATCTTGGTTAATTTTAATGGACAAAATTTTTATTATGAACACAAGTGATAAGAAAGAAGAGATACTTCAAAAACTTCAATCAACCACTGATGAACAATTAATTGAAGAAGTTTATGAATTATTGCATCCTGACGAAGTTGTCAAAAGCGTTCCGATAAGTGAATTTCCTGAAGAATTGCAAAATAAAATAAGCCGTGCGTTAGATGATTATAAAAATGGACGATACATTACTCATGAGCAGATGAAACAAAAGTTAGAGCAATGGCTTACCAAATAGTATGGTCTGCGGAAGCAGAAGATGATTTTAAGAAAATAGTTTTATACCTTAAAGAAAACTGGTCTGTTCAATCTTCAAAGAAGTTTATAACAAACACAAATAAAAAAATAGAAGAACTTGTTGCAATGCCCACGATGGCAAGACCTACAACCCAACAATCCGTTTACATACAAAGACTGGATCGTAAAAATGCATTGTTCTTTTTATTAGACGAAAATTATCTCATTTTATTGAGCATTTATCCATACAAAAAAGATATTACCAAGAGTAAATATTATTGATCATACTACTTCGCAAAATCAAACAAAGTAGCCGTAAAAACACCCCGCTCTCTTTTCTTGAAAATCGCTTTCCAGTTTCCGTTGTAGCTCAGGAGCGCAGGCACCAGTAAATCACCCACCTTCGTCATCTGTACTTCCATATCCACTTTAAAATCATACACGCCCGCATCATAGCTCAATGAATAATTACGGGCTACTATTTCAAAAGTTTTTTCATTGAACCATGTGGTCATTTCATTAATAACCACTCCACTTTTTTTGTCATCTTTTACATTGATGGTAAACACGTAACAGGGGTGATTGTTATAATCCCGAAAATCAATAGCCATGTCATATTTATCGGCCATCGATTCATCAAATACCGCTGTCTTGTTGCTGATAAATGGAAGACCATTTATTTTTTTTCCGGGATTGAAAAACAGCATTTTCAATTGCTCTTTGTGCTTTTCCATTCCGCTTAATCCATTGGTAGAAAACTCATGCCCTTTCACAATATTATCTTCACCGCAAACTGAATCTTTTGTAAAAAATAATCCCGCGTACATCTGTGCGGTGTAATAATTATAATTGCCATTTTTATCAAAAATATCACCGGAATGAGTTTGCTCCAATACTTCCATCCTGCGGCAATTTTGAGTTCGCATTTGTCTGGTTTTACTGTGCAAGCCTGCCTGGGTATTTCCTTTTTTATCCAGCATTCTTATATCGTTTAAAGCTGTATAACCGATGATGCGCAGGTTGCGAAATGCTTTATAAAAAGTAGTATCGTTTTTTACTCTTTCAATAAAAGAGGGTACATCCAACTTATTATTTACCACTATTTCTGAAAGTGTAATATAATTGGCATCCACTTTTACAGTAGTATCTTTTTTCTCCTGTGCAAAAAGGGATAAAGAAGAAACCAGCAGAATAGTAAGTGCACAAAACTTTTGAATCATTCTGTAAAAATAATTCTTAAAATGTTGGAGGAATGTAAAATAAAATGGATTATTTATTGAAAACCATTCTGTAATCTACTGAAACTTTTCCTTTGGAAATATCATCCAGCTTACGTTTTAGCAAGCTCTTCTTTAATGGCTTCAAATAATCTATAAAGAGCTTGCCATCTATATGATCGTACTCGTGCAAAATAACTCTTGCCGTAATGCCATCAAAAGTTTGGGTATGCGAGGTAAATGACTCATCAAAAAAATGAATCGTTACACTTTCCTTACGTAAAATATCTTCTCTGATTTTAGGAATACTCAGGCAGCCTTCATTGTAAGGCCAGTCCTCGCCATCTTCCTCAATAATTTTTGCATTAATAAAAACACCTTTGTAACCATTATCGCCGGGATAATCATCTTTTTCATCTTCCTCAAGGCCTTCAATAATCTGAATGCTGTCCATTATAAATAAACGGATATCGCGGTTTATCTGTGGCGCCGCTAAACCTACGCCCTTACTATTGTACATGGTTTCCCACATATCATCAATAAGCTTTTTCAAATTTGGATAATCGGGAGTAATTTCCTGACCCACCTTTCGCAAAACAGGGTTTCCATACGCTACAATCGGAAGAACCATAAAATATAATATTAAGTCATTAAACTATTGGGATGCAAATTTACGAGATTTCGTTTTCTTAATCATGCATCGTTAGCTGATACAGATATTGAATAACTTTTATAGAGAAATACTCCCCATATACTCCTGCAGCATAATAGTGGCGGCTATTTCATCAACTGTTCTTTTATTCCTGCGGTCTTTTTTCTTCATCCCCATATCTATCATTGCCTGTTTGGCCATTTTGGAAGTGAATCTCTCATCCACTTTTTTTATTGGAATTAATGGAAATTCCTTTTCCATTTTTTTAATAATTTCTTTTACCAAAGGCGTGGCATGTGTATCAGAATCATCTAAATTTTTTGGTTCACCAATTACCATTAATTCTACCTTTTCCTGTAAAAAATATTTTTTTAGAAAAGAAATTAATTCCCTGGAATCAACGGTGGTTAATCCGGTTGCAATAATTTGCAAAGGGTCTGTAACAGCAATGCCTGTACGCTTTAATCCATAATCAATGCAGAGAATCCGCGCCATAAATTACCTTGTTTTTAAATGAAAATATCTATTAAAACAAAAACACAAAAAACTACCGACGCAATTCCATTAGAAGTAAAAAATGCTTTATTCACTTTAGATAAATCGTTTGGTTTTATTAGTGTGTGCTGATACACCAGGAAGAAAGCGAAGCTCGTTACACCGGCCCAATAAAACCACGAAAATTGTCCTGATATGCCCGCCATAAAAATGAAGGCAGTGGATAAAAAATGCAGGTATTCACTTGCATACAAAGCCTTGCTGGCTCCCAGCCACGATGGAATAGAATGTAAATTATTATCCTTATCAAACTCTTCGTCCTGTAAAGCATAGATAATATCGAAGCCACTTACCCAAAATAAAACTGACAAGGAAAACAAAATGGGTACCCATGCAAACTGGCCGGTAACTGCTATGTAGGCACCAATCGGGGCAAGGCTCAAACCCAGTCCCAGCACAAGATGGCAAAGTGGAGTAAATCTTTTGGTATAACTATAAAATAAAATTACAAACAAAGCAACCGGCGCCAAAACCAAACACAATACATTGATAAAATAAGTGGTGATGATAAATGCTATGCAGTTAAAAATCACAAAGAGCATTGCGTTTCTTTTTGAAATAATTCCGCCTGGTATTTCACGGATGGAAGTGCGTACATTTTTTGCATCGTATTCTGCATCAAGCCACCGGTTAAAAGCCATAGCAGCACTTCGTGCAAAAACCATACACAATATTACCAGCACAAGCAAAACCCACCACGGCCTGCCAATTTCATAATTCATTATTTTTAAACCATAAAAAAAACCAATCAATGCAAAAGGCATCGCAAAAATGGTATGCGCAAATTTTACAAGAGAAAGATAATCAAGAACCCCAACCCTTTGAGGAGTTGTAGGTATTTCTAACTGCTTTGTTCTTATATTTTCAATCCTGGTTTCCATTTAATCATTTTTATTTATTGCTTCCTGCAAGGGCAAGAGGCATCTTACCACTTCCCACAAAACAATACCCGCAGCCACAGAAATATTCAACGAATGCTTCATGCCGAATTGGGGAATTTCAATACTTCCATCACATAAGGGAATTATTTCCTGCTCTACCCCACTCACTTCATTGCCAAAAATAAACGCAATTTTTTCAAAAGAAAGCTGGTTTAGTTTTTCCAGCGAAATACTGTCATCCACCTGCTCTACTGCGTATATTTTATACTTATCTTTTTTAAGGTGTTCAATGGCTGCTTTTGTATTTTCAAAATATTTCCAATCAACTGAATCCTGTGCGCCCAGGGCAGTTTTGGCGATTTCTTTGTGTGGCGGCCTGGCTGTATATCCTGTAATAAAAACAGATTCAATTAAAAAGGCATCTGCCGTTCTCAGCACGCTTCCCACATTATAGGCGCTTCTTATATTTTCTAAAATGGCAATGACCGGAAATTTTTTAGCTACCTTAAACTCATCAACAGATTTACGGTTCAATTCTTCCATACTCAGTTTTCTCATCAAAAGACTATTAATTTGCAAAAATAACTTAATTAGCTAATGAGCCAATATGCCAATTAGCTAATGTGAAAATATGAAAATGTGAAAATGAGAAAATGCGAAATGATTTACTATCCTTCAAATCTGAAATCTAAAATCTAAAATGACCAATGATACTCCTTTAATGAAACAGCACAACGCCATCAAGGCTAAATACCCTGATGCGATTTTGCTTTTTCGTGTGGGCGACTTTTATGAAACTTTCGGGCAGGATGCCATTACCGCGGCACGG
>DATCWN010000483.1:0-5890 GCA_036566285.1 Hanamia sp. | reverse complement strand
TTATTACCAGTTGAACAAAAAATAATTGCGATAAAAACTATTTAAGGTAATTTGGAACCTTTTTCACCATTTCTTTACCAGACATTTTAGGGAATCGTTTGCATGCTAATAAAAAACTGTAACATTTAACTCAAATAATAAATTCTCATGAACAGCAATCTCGCTTTTACAGATTACGTGGTATTCATTATCTATTTCATTATTGTAGCCGGATATGGTTATGCCGTTTATAGTAAGCGTAAAAAATACGAACAAGATGCCAAAGGATTTTTCCTTGCCAAAGGAACCCTTACGTGGTGGGCGATAGGCGCCTCCCTGATCGCTTCCAACATATCTGCTGAGCAATTCATCGGCATGAGCGGTGATGGTTTTTTTCTCGGTATCGCAATAGCAGCTTATGAATGGATTGCAGCCATCGCGCTCATCATTGTGGCAGTATGGTTCATGCCGGTATATCTGAAGAACGGTATTTATACCATGCCACAGTTTTTGAAAACAAGGTATAATGAGTCAGTGGCTTTAATCATGGCGGTTTTTTGGCTGTTCCTTTATGTATTTGTAAACCTTACTTCTATTTTATATTTGGGAGCAGTGGCCATCAATGGCATAGCCGGTGGTGAATACCTCCATATAATAATGTTGGGCCTAGCCGTTTTTGCATTGGTCATATCATTAGGAGGTATGAAGGTGATTGCCTATACGGATGTAATACAAGTAGCTGTGTTAACCATTGGAGGATTGATAACTACCTACATTGCGCTAACGGTGGTTGCGGAAAAATTTGGTGTGGGAAGCGATGCCATTGCGGGGTTTAAAGCCCTGATGCATAATGCGCCTGAACATTTCAAAATGATCATTCCCAAACCAACTGCTGCCTCTTCTCAAAACGATATTACTAAATACCTTACTTTCCCTGGCCTTCTCTCCTATGCTGCCGGTATCTGGATTATCAATCTTAATTATTGGGGCTGTAATCAATACATTACCCAAAGGGCTTTGGGTGCTGACATACATACGGCACGCACTGGAATATTATTTGCAGGCTTTTTAAAATTATTAATGCCCCTTATTGTGGTAGTGCCTGGTATTGCCGCTTATGTTTTGTATAAAGATGGACATTTGCCACATTTAATAGGTGGTAAAGATGGGGCTTATTCAGCGGTGCTGGCTTTTCTGCCAACGGGTTTAAAAGGATTGTCCATTGCGGCACTGACAGCCGCCATAGTGGCCTCATTGGCAGGTAAAGTAAATAGCATCTCCACCATTTATACCTTAGATGTTCACAAGAAGTATTTTCAAAAAGATGCCGGGGAAAAGCAGCAGGTATTTGTAGGGAAAATAGCCGTATTCGGAGCCATGATCCTGGCCGTGTTGTTTACGTGGAATGATTTGCTAGGCATCGGAGGAGTGGGTGGATTTACCTATATTCAAAAATATACCGGGTTTATAAGTCCGGGCGTTTTTGCTATGTTTTTCCTTGGAATGTTCTGGAAGAGAACTACCGGCGCCGCTGCTATAGCGGGTGTGATAGCCGGATTTTTATTATCAGTACTGTTCAATGAATTTGCGCCGCAATTATTTGGAAACGATACCTTCCTTTATACCGCTTATTCCAATGGAAAGGGTGGCTTTGAAATACCATTTCACATTTGTATGGGATTGTCTTTTCTGTTCACAATGATCCTGATGATTGGAATGAGCCTCGCCGGGCCTAAGATAAACCCGAAAGCATTTATGTTAGATAAAGGAATGTTTAAAGTAAAACCTCAAACTCTGGTTTTGATTGTACTTACATTGTTAATTATTTTTGCGTTGTACGTTAAATTTTCATAATTGTATTGATTCTTGATACTTGATATTTGATTCTTGATCGATACCTGATATGAGCATTTTTAATAAAAGATATGAGTGTAATTACGGAATACAAAGTCCATGATAAGATCCTGATAGCAGTGGATTGTATCATTCTTGGCTTTGATGGAAAAGATTTAAAAGCATTGCTGGTAAAAAGAAATTTCGAGCCGGGTTTGGGAAATTGGTCTCTGATGGGCGGATTTATCAGAAAAAATGAAAGTGTGGATGCGGGTGCTGCCAGGGTTCTTGAAAATCTTACCGGGCTTACAAATATCTACATGGAACAACTGTATTGCTTTGGCGAGGTGGATCGGGATCCGGGTGGGCGTGTGGTTTCCATCGCTTATTTTGCATTAATAAAGATTGATGATTCTGCAAAACAAATGAAGGAATATAATGCCAAATGGTTTGACATCAGGCATGTGCCGCCAATGGTTTTTGACCATAAAAAAATGATATTACTGGCTAAAGAACGCCTCCGGCAAAAAGTGGCCAACCGCCCTATCGGTTTTGAATTATTGCCAGAAAAATTTACGCTACCTCAATTGCAAAATCTTTATGAGGCCATTTATGAAATTACTTTTGATAAGCGTAATTTTTCCAGAAAAATATTATCACTTCATATTCTAAAAAAGCTTGCCATAAAAGAAAAATTAAGTTCCAAAAAAGGCGCCTTTTATTATATGTTCGATCATGCCAAATATAAAAAGCTGGAACACGAAGGCTTAAAATTTATTTGAGATTTAACCTGGCTGCTTCCCAGCTTATCAATGCGGCCTTTCGGTGCGATCCCCAATGGTATTCGCCAAACACTCCGGTGGCGCGGACCACCCTGTGGCAAGGAACCACGTAGGCAATAGGATTGGCTCCCACGGCTGCGCCCAGGGCATGAGAAAATTTGGGATCATCCGTTAATGATGAATAAGACATTAAACCGCCTAATGGAATTTTCAATAATTTATTCCAGACCTGAATTTGAAAAGGCGTTCCTTTTACATGTAATTGAACGGGAGAAGCGTCAACTGTTTTATTGCCAAAAACCGATAACGCATCGCGCTGATATTCATCCTCTGCTTCCGTGTAGGTGGCATTGGGAAAACGTTGTTTTAATTTATTAAGCGCCTCATCATTTTCTTCATCTGAAAAAGCAAGAAAACAAACTCCCTTTGTGGTGGAGGCCATTATGATACGCCCAAAGAGAGTGTCCCAAAAGTGATAATTGATAGATAAATTTTTACCGTCATCTTCAATTTCAGAAGGCAACATATTTTCTATATGCACATCCGGAACATTGGCCTGGTTATTTTTAATATCATTTATTGTCTTTGCTATCGCTCGTTTTATGTAGGCAGGATCCAGGTAAGCCACTAATTTTTCAGGTGTGACATTCGCCCATTTTTTAATTCGCGCCCTGGTGATTTCCGGTTGTTCCTCCAGTTTTTCCAAAGCCATCTGGTCCGTAAATAAACTGTTTATTTGTTCTAAGTAAAAGGTTATGGCATCGGCTATCAATCTAAAATCTGTCTTGTTTTCCGTTTTCATGAACTCAAAGATAATGATGTCAAAATTTAAGCTGGTGTTGCATTCGGTTAAGACTCTTATTTCTTTTTCTCCAGATAATAAAGCCGGAAATACTTAGTAAACCTGGCATTAATCCAAACAAACAGTATAAGAATTTAAGAAGCAATCCACCATAGTTTCCGAAATGCAGTGGGGCAACTATGCTTTGCCATTTTTTAAAAGCGCTTTGTTCTCTCAGCCATTCTTTTTTTTGTAACTGTCCGTTTGCACCATCAAAATAAAAACGACTGTAATACTTTCCGTAATAAACAGGATCATCTTCAAAGTTGCCTGATAGCTGCACCGTGTTGCTATTGGCGGATACCCTGAGCAGATGGATTTTAAAAGAAGGATATTGCTGGTTAATTTCATTTTTAATTTTGTCTATAGAACTGGTAATGCCAGTTGCATTTGCTTTTGCAGGTGCTGCTTTTTTCAGCGCAGCTAAAGCGATGTTACCACTGATAAACAAACCAGTTATAACAATCAAAAGATTAAATAGCAAAGTCCACACACCAATAATGCGATGCAGGGATGAGTTGAGGCTTCTACCGGTCTTCCGGTTGACGCGTACTCTGAAAAGAAGCACTTTTACAATTGCTTTTCTATAAATATAAATGCCCGTAACCAGCGAAACCAGGAATAAAATACCAATAAAAAATACGATGATTTTGCCTGCAGTGCCTGCAAAGAGTGTATAATGAAGGCTGAGAAGGTGGCGATGTAATTGGTTTTGAACCTTATCAGATACATGAAGAATGGAACCATTGAGAGGATGCACAAAAATTTTTTTCATTGCGGTGCCTTTGCGCAAATCATACACTAAGGCTTCATTGATATGAGGCTGTTCGTATAAACGGATTTCCCAACCTGGATATAATTTTTGAATATTGGAAAAGGAGGCATCGTATGAGAAAGCTCCCGATGGATTATTTACCTCTGTCCAGTTTGATTCATAAATTCCTTCTATTTCATCACTGAAAACCAGGAGGCTGCCAGTGATGCTCATCATCAGCAGGAAGATGCCTACTATCAATCCGCACCAGTGATGCCACGAGAAAATTCGTTTTCCTTTTTTCAATAGCTTACCATTTATAACCGATGCCCACCTGGTAATGAATACCGTTTGCCTTTATATAGCTAGCAGGCAAAGCGTACCATTGAGCCGTAGTATAGTAATAATCTTTGTTCAACAGGTTTTCGATTCCGCCAAATATATTGATACCATTTTTCATTTTATAACCTGCGCTCAGATTAACGATGCCATAAGCATTAACCGGGCCTTCCCCAAATTTATACGACCCATTAGTTTGTGGGGCAAACTTTTTTCTTGAGCCGCTATATAGCCATTCTATATCAGCAAATAAACGGCTGCCCGGCATGTATTTGATATGCGAAACGATTTTTAATGGTGTAATCCGTCGCCCGGATAAATACACATCTTCCGGGTCATCGTAATTTTTATTTTTATTAATATCTGCTTTGCCTTCCATATAAGAAATGCCGGTTCCAATTACAAAATTTTTTATTGAGGCAACATCTATGGAACCTTCAATCCCCAAAATACGTTCAGGGGCTCTCTGCTGCACATAATAACCGTTCTCTTCAATAATAGTAGTTCCGATTTTTGAAGTACTTGCATAAACCGAAGTATTGATAGATACATTATGGAGAGAAGATGAAAAGCCTGCTTCATAATTATTAGCTACTACCGGCTCCAATTGCATTTTAGCAATATCATCTTCTTTCGCACTGCGGATATAATGGCCAATGTCTACCATGGAGAACCCTTGTGTAAAGCTTATAAAAGGCTTAAATATTTCCCACTTTGCATAACGAAGCCCTGCATTAAAGGTAGAAGCGGAGAAGTTGAGATTTCCTCCATTAATTTGCTGGCCTCCCGGCGACTGTGTAGTATGTATCTGTGTAAAAGAGGGAATGTTTAAATCAACCTGGTCCAGGCGATAGCCCGCCTTCAATATCCAGTCTTTGTCAATGATTACCTGGAGCTGCGCAAAAGGTGCAGGATTCGTAAGCTCCATCTTTGGCACCCATATCCTTCCGTCAGTCAGATTTTGCCAGGTAACATCATGTAAATAATCCAATCCGTACAACACTTCAGTTTCTACTTTATCACTGATTTTCCATGGCGTATTAAATGTGAACCTCGCACCTTTCTTTTCAGAATGGATGGCAGATTGACTGGCTGGTACAAAAGAGGCCGACCAGCCATACACCGTATAAAATTTTTGGAGGTAAGCATTTGCTTCGAAAGAAGTATTTAAAAATAATTTCTTAGCCTGGTATTTTATATAAGCATTGTGGTTGTATCGTGTTCCTTCATCTTCTCCCTGCACTTTTCCTTTAATGCCAATAGTTGGGGTTACACCATAACTACCTATTTGCTCTATGTATTCACTGTTTTGTTTGGAGCCGAAATAGTTGTACATCACCTCTACACGGTTTTGGTCATTGA
>DATCWN010000183.1:0-7551 GCA_036566285.1 Hanamia sp. | reverse complement strand
ATCACAAATTCTAATACGAATAAGATGAACCCGATAATGAACCAGATAACCGCGGCTTGCATGAAGATGTCCATTTGAGATCAATTGTTTTGGAACTCTTCAAATATAGATGAATAAAATGAAATAAATTAATTGATGAGTGCATCTCAAACTTATCCGCACCTGAATGATTTAGCCGGCCAGCGATGTATCTCCAAACTATTCGGAACAAGAAGGAAGAAAATACAGCTTGTCATTATCGTGAATTATATCTTTAGCTCTGAAAGAAAATATATAAATCTCTTTTTGGTAATGGCACATATGAGTGCTCACAAAAGTATCCGGAAATTTTCATTCACTTTTTATAATAAATAAGATAAGTCTGCTCCTATAATAATTTCTTTTTTGAGAAACCCATCTGCATTTTTTTCTGTCTGAAATAACACGCCGGCGCTTGCTCCCACAAATTTCAGTAATCCGTTTTCTAACACTATCGCAGTTCCCTCCGGTAAGCCCACTACATCAATCCCGGGATTCATTTTTAGAAATTCTATTAACCGCTGATCGCGTGTTTCACCATTAAATCCTTCCTGTTTTTGATTGATATAATGTGGGTTGATTTGAAAAGGAAATAATCCTAAAGCATTGAAACTTTTTGGCTCTATGACGGGCATGTCATTCGTTGTGGAAATGGAAGGCCCCAGAATATTAGATCCGGCGCTCCATCCGATAAATGGCACGCCAGCATCCACTTCGTTGCGGATGACATCTATTAAATTCAACTGATATAAATCGTGCAACAGTTTAAAGGTATTGCCGCCTCCCACCATAATACAATCGCATGTCTTGATCATTGCTTTTGCATTTTCAGGAAGGACCACTTGAATGTGATACGGTAAACTCTTCATTGCTTCTTTTACTTTCAAATAATAATCATCATAACCGTCAACCGATGCAAAGGGAATGAAAGCAATGGAAAGAATTTTATCGCCCAAAAAATCTTTTATCAGAGGCATGGCTGGTTGGAGGTATCCGGAATTGCCGGAACGGGAACTGCTGAGGGCAAGAATCTTTTGTTTCATAATAATTATGTTTGTGCGGATGTATTTTTTATTCAGGGCGAACCTATCTTTCATAACACCCAATATCTGGTGTTGCATCTCTTAACTTTCCATCCAGATCATACAAAAAAGTAGTCGGGATTCCCGCATTTACCGCCGGCGCTGAAGGACTTTTTGTAAAATGAAAATCGTAAATATTTCGTGAAATATTGATACTGTCAAATGCGGGAGAAATATTTTTTATGGAAGAAATAAAATTCGCTTCTGAAGGATCTGTTTCTGCTTTATAAAGCACATGATTAAAAGTTACAGAAAAAGGGCCTGCGCCTTGTTTGCTTATCGCAATTTCATCATCAACATTCCCGTTTTCTCCCCAAAAAATACAATTGGTAAAAAGCGCATTGAGCGGAGCGGTAAAAGTAGTTCCACCCTGCATTAAAAAGTTGTCTATTTGCAACACAGGATTTTTATGAGCGATATACAAATTTCCATAAGTGGCAACCGTACAATTAGTGAAGCGATAATTGCCACCAAGGTTTAGCGTAATATTACTTCCGCAATTAGTGATCAAACAATTATCCGCATTAATGTTTGTATTGATTCCCAAAATTCCGGCATCATAAATATTGTCAATGATGCATTGTGATAAAGTTAGTTTTGGCCCGGTAGTAGAAAGCCCCTGCACTATAATTCCCTGGTACGCATTTTTTATGATAGCGTGTTTTAAAATATTATTTTGGCTGCTGGCGCGAAGGTAAATTCCCGGCCAGCTCCCCGGCAAATCTTTATACTCCTCATCTAACCTATCACCTGAAAAAACTACGGGAAACTCTTTTGTTCCTCCTACCTGCAGGTTGCCATCAACTAAAAATGGAGCGTTAGCATGTAAATAAATTTTTGTGCCCTGAGCAATATTTAGAAGTACGCCCGTGTCCACCTGCAATCCACCAATGATTACAAAAGGCAGCGTCCTGTCCCAGGTTTGGCTCGTGGTCAGTTTTGCGTTTTTTAAAAAAATAGCATTTTGCCCATAAGCCTGAAGTTGTACAAATTGGGTATTGCCATTATAATCAATCTGAATGCTATCGCTTAAAACAAATGGAAGCCTGGAGCCAGAAGGATTTACATTTACCTGCACAAAAACATACAAGCTATCGTTGGCGTTTATTTCAATATCATTTACTTGGCTAGCTGCAGCGCCGTCTATATTTATTTTAAACGGAGAAGCAGTTCCGCCGGAAAGCTTTACCTGTGATAAACGTAATTTCTGATTATTGTTATTAAATATTTTGAACGATTGGGTAACGGAGCCTGCAGAAGTAAACACTGTATCAAAAAATAAGGTATCGACGCTGGCATATAAACTCGCATCCGCGCTCGTAATAAAAGATTCTTTTTTGCAGGAAAGAAAAATTATTGCCGAAAAAAAGATGAAGAATGCGGGTTTCAAATTGCGTTGGATTATGGAATGGTTGAATGGTATATTGTTTTATTGTGGCCGAAGTGGTTGTTGGTTTGCTCGATTTATTTAAACTAAGATACTTTCAATTTGCGCAAAACCTTCATCAGCGGGAAGTGCATTCCATAATATTTTATAAATGGTTTCCGCTATCGGCATTTCGGCTTTTACTTTTTGATTGATGATAAACATACATTTACTGGCATTGTAACCTTCTGCTACCATGCTCATCTCCAATTGAGCCGACTGTACAGAATAACCTTTGCCAATCATATTCCCAAAAGTGCGGTTGCGACTGTACAGCGAATAACAGGTTACCAAAAGGTCGCCCAGGTACACGGACGCCGCATAGTTGGTTACCTGCCGGGTTCCATTTTTTGTAGTGGCTTTGTGTTCTATAGATCCTACTTCTACATTTTCAATTCCGGCGCGTCTTAAAAATCCCGCCATTTCATCGGCGCTGTTAGCAATTAATACGCTTAAAAAATTATCGCCGTATTCAAGTCCGTGCGCAATGCCGGCGCCTATTGCATAAATGTTTTTTAACACAGCGGCATATTGCACACCATAAATATCTGTGTTGTGAAGAGTATTTAAATATTCTGTTTTAAAATGGCCGGCCATCTTTTTTGTTTCTTCTTCATCCATACCAGAAAAAGTAAGGTAAGATAATTTTTCGGCGGCTACTTCTTCTGCATGGCATGGGCCGAGTACGGTAAAATAATTTTTCAGCGCTACCCCAAATTCATTTTTTAAAAATTGATTTAATAAAATGTTTCGTTTGGGAAGAATGCCTTTTACAGCAGAAATAATTTTTTTCCCTTTAAAAATATTTTCAGGTAAGCCTTTAAGTGAATCCACCACAAATGCAGAGGGAACCACGATAACAATACAATCACTTTTGCTGATAACCTCTTCTACATTACTTGAAAAACTGATGAGGCTTGTGTCGAAAAAAGCAGATTTAAGATATTGCGGATTGTAGCTGCGGCTTTTAAAACTGCTAATATTAGAATCGCTTCTAAGCCACCAGTTGATTTTATTTTTATTGTCCGTTAGTATTTTTGCAAGTGCGGTGCCCCAGCTACCGCTTCCAATAATTCCAAAGTTCATGTATATATTTTTAGCCTCCCTAAATCCTCCATGGGAAAAACATTGAGTACAAATTTCAATCCCTGAATTCGTAAATCTCAAATCTAACGAAGATGTATTTTTTAAACAATTTTTAATTTTTCCACAGCAATCTGAGCTGCTATCTGGCTGGCATCTTTTTTATTGTAAGCTTTGGCTTCTGCAATTAAAACCCCATCTATTTTGGCGCCAATGGTAAAAAGGCGCCTGCCGTTCTCAATCTTTTCTTCAAGTGTTTCAAACTCAAGGGCCTTGCCATGTTTATTGGCCCACCCGTATAATTTATTTTTTTGGTTTATGTCAAGTACTTCAAGATCCTGCATAAATAAATGCGGGTTAATAATCTGACGGGTAACCCATATCTGGGTATCATTATAGCCTCTATCAAGATATACGGCACCCACCAACGCTTCCAGAGTATTCCCGAAAATCTGCGAAACTTTTAATGAATTATCAAAGTGATTGAAGAACGTAATTTTTTTCAAGCCTATTTTTACGGCAATGTCATTTAGTTGATTTCTGTTCACCATCTTGCTTCGCATTTCAGTTAAAAATCCTTCTTCTTTATAAGGATAGCGCATAAAAAGATAATGCGCTACGATGGTACTTATAACAGCATCCCCCAAAAATTCGAGGCGCTCATTGTTTTCATCAGCGCCCTCCCTTACCGAGCGATGGCTCAATGCGGTTTTATACAATTTAAGCTTGCCGGGAGTATAACCAAGTACATTCCGAAGTTGCTTTCTGAAATCCCTTTCGTGTTTCGATAAAAAAATATTTGAGATTAATGACACCTTCTTAAATTAGATGAATATCCTGATAATGGATTTAATTAGATAAAAGTAAAGAAAATAGCCAAACTAATTTCTTTACAACTATACACTTAAATGAAGGTATAATTATTTTATGAGGTAAAAGCAGGGCCTCTAAAAAGTAATTACTGTATAAATCTAAAGATTACATACATGGCTATAATGAGTGTAAACCAAAATACAAACGCCCATAATATTAAAGTGCCTTCAGCGGCGGAAACTCTTTTTATTAATTTCTTTTCTAAAGAAATAGCGTCTTCCTTCGAGGAAAAATCGTTCTTCATTTGGCTGCGCCAAACAGCTATTTCATTTTTAGATTCGGTTGTTTTTTCGGCTACTTTTTTATCAATCTCAGAGTTGACATACTCCATTATTTCAGCGGCTTCTTTTTCACCAAGGCGGCGAACGAGAAAATTTTCAATTTCCGTGGTAGAAATATTTGTATCGTTTTCCATAAAAAATATTTACGGGTTTCCTCTACGGCTTATATTTCTTTACAATCACTGAAGCATTGTGGCCGCCGAATCCAAAGGTATTGCTTAATGCCGCATTCACTACTCTTTTCTGCGCTTTATTAAAAGTAAAATTAAGTCTCGGATCAAGTTCCGGATCATCTGTAAAGTGATTGATGGTAGGAGGAACAATATCCTGTGTAACCGCCAATATACATGCGAGCGCTTCTATAACGCCGGCTGCACCGAGGCAATGGCCTGTCATTGATTTGGTAGAACTGATATTAAGATCGTAAGCTTTATCGCCAAAAACACTTAAAATGGCTTTGGTTTCAGCTATATCACCCAGCGGTGTAGAAGTACCATGTACATTAATATAATCAATATCTTCCGGTTGCATTCCTGCCTCATTCAGTGCTACATACATTACATTCTTTGCGCCCAATCCTTCGGGGTGAGGGGCTGTAATGTGGTGTGCATCTGCTGTGGCACCGCCTCCGGCTATCTCGCAATAAATTTTTGCACCCCTTGCTTTTGCGTGTTCCAGTTCTTCAAGCACCAATACTCCCGCTGCTTCTCCCATCACAAAACCATCGCGGTCTTTATCGAAAGGCCGGGAAGCCGTTTTAGGATCGTCATTACGTTCGCTAAGCGCTTTCATGGCATTGAATCCACCTACTCCTGCTTCACAAATAACCGCTTCACTGCCACCAGACAATATAATATCCGCTTTCCCCAAACGAATATGGTCGAATGCTTCTATAATGGCGTTGGTACTGCTGGCGCAAGCGCTTACTACGGCAAAATTGGGGCCGCGGAATCCATACCGGATAGAAATTTGTCCTGCCGCAATGTCCAATATCATTTTAGGAATAAAGAAAGGATTGAAACGCGGAGTTCCATCGCCGCGGGCAAATTCCATTACATCGTCCTGGAATGTGGTGATGCCTCCAATGCCGCTGGCAAAAATAACGCCCACACGGTCGGGGTTCACGTTTTCTTTTGAAATACCGGCATCCTTTACGGCTTCATCACTTGCTATTAATGCAAATTGGGTAAACCGGTCAAGCTTGCGGGCCTCCTTTCTTTCAAGATAATTAGTGGCTTCAAAATCTTTTACTTCACAGGCAAACCTGGTTTTAAATTTAGCGCTGTCAAATTGCTGAATCGGGCCAGCGCCGGACACACCATTAGTCAGACCGTCCCAGTATTCGGGAACCGTTTTTCCTAAAGGCGTTATGGCCCCCAATCCTGTTACTACTACTCTTTTTAATTCCATAAGCTTGCCTGCGAAGTTAAAATAAGATGATTACTTAGCATGTTCTTCAAGGTATGCTACTGCCTGGCCAACCGTTGTAATGGTTTCAGCCTGTTCGTCCGGAATGGAAATATTGAATTCTTTTTCAAATTCCATAATTAATTCTACGGTGTCCAGACTATCGGCACCTAAATCGTTAGTGAATGAAGCTTCCGGGGTTACCTCTGCTTCGTCAACTCCTAACTTGTCAACAATGATTTTTTTTACTCTTGTTGCAATGTCTTGCATGATTGTAAAGTTTAGTTAATACGGCTACAAAAATATACTTTTTGTAATAAAAAAAAATAATAACTATTTCAAAGAAAAGCATTACAGTCCTTTATCCAAAAATGTGAAGATATGAAAATGAGAAAATGAAAAAATGAAAAAATTTGCCAAAGCCGAAAGTTCAAAACTGAAAACTGATTTCAAAATTATTTGTACCTAATACCCGATACCCGATACTAAAACCTGGTTCCTGATGCCCGATACCTGAAATAAAATTTGTAGCTTTATTCAGTTACACAGTTTTAAATATGCCCATCAGACAAATAGATTTCAATAGCGGTGAATACAAGCAAATGATTCATTTGCGCGAGGAAATTTTGCGCAAGCCACTTCATCTTACGTTTGAAGCGGATGAATTGGATAACGAAATAAATGACATTTTAATCGGAGCTTTTGATGAAGAAAAAATGCTGGGTTGCTGCATTCTTTCCAGGGTAGATACCCGTGTGGTAAGGCTTCGCCAAATGGCGGTTCAGAATAATTTACAGGGCAAAGGCATTGGCGCTTCCATGATGAATTTTGCTGAAAACCTGGCACGCGATTCAGGGTATAAAAAGCTAATAATGCACGCCAGGAAAACGGCTGTTGGATTTTATGAGAAATTAGGTTACAAAGTATCCGGCCATGAATTTATGGAAGTATCCCTGCCACATTATATTATGTCGAAAAAGCTCAGTTTTTGATTTCACGGGAAAAGAAATAATAGAGGCTATCGCCTGATTTTTTCTTTCAAAAAAATCCTTATCTCATGCAGACTGTCTTTTTCAAAAGCTTCTTTGGGTATCAGGAAAAATGAGCGGCTGTCAAAATACAAATGAAAAAAATGCGGGCTTTCAATAAAGCTGCCGAAGGCTGTCCATGGCCAACTACGGCTACCTCTTTCATTTTCTAAAAAAAAGTGTTGCTCTTCAAAACTCACTTTAAACTTGTCTTTAAAAGTGGCAGATTTCCTATAAATGACGTGGGGAAGTATGTACCAAAAAGAGACCATTAGAATAAACCAGAGGCCGGAACTTATTAAAAAAGCAAACGGAGAAACCCTATTCGTAAAATAAAGCACTGCGGAAAAAAT
>DATCWN010000391.1:0-3054 GCA_036566285.1 Hanamia sp. | reverse complement strand
GCCGTCACATGATTGACCAAACCGATACGATAAGCCTCCTGAGCTGTTAAAGCATCGCCTGTGTACATCATTTCCAGGGCATTGGACATCCCCACAATTTTAGGAAGCCGATAAAGCCCTCCACTTCCCGGAAAGACGCCCAGTTTAATTTCAGGAAGTCCTATTTTTACATTTTCTGCGATGATACGGATATCGCAGGCAAGTGCGATCTCGCAACCGCCGCCAAGCGCAACTCCATCCATGGCAGCAATCACCGGTTTAGATAATTTTTCTATTTTTAAGAGCGCTTCATTTTCTTTACTCAATTTCTTCTCTATCACTTTATCGCGAACGGCCACAAACTCTTTAATATCTGCACCGGCACAAAATGCTTTTTCTCCGGCGCCTGTAATAATAACGGCACGTACTCCGTCGTCGTCTTCAATTTCAGAAAACAAGCTGATCAGATGTTGCGTCATATCAAGCGTAAGAATATTCAGCGGTGGATTGTCTAAATAAACAATAGCTACTTTGTTTGCCTGTTTTTCAAGTCTGATCATTCCCTATTTTCTTTCATTTGAAACAATAATTCCTTTGTCAATCATTTCTTTGATTACTTCATCGCTGTATCCATATTGTTTTAATATTTCTACAGACTGCTCCCCTATTGCAGGCTGATGCAGTCTTTGCTTTGGCACCTTTCCATTGAAGCGCAGAGGCTGATCAATTAATTTAATTTCTCCCGCATCCGGATGATTGGTGGTAACAATCATTTCATTCCACTTCACCTGCGGATCGTTTACTAAATCATCATAATCATTGACAGGCGCATACCACACATCATTTTCTGTAAAAAACTGTTCCCATTCTTCTGTTGTCCGCGTTTTCATAATGTCGCTGAAAATCTTATCAATCTCATCTCTTTTCCCCATCTGATCTTTGGAAGTGTAATGAGATAGCGCTTCTGATTGTAAAATATCTGCCAGCTTTTCAACAGGTGTATTGGATACGGTCAGATAACCATTCTTTGTTTTGTAAACTCCATAAGGCGCCTGGTGAAAACGGCTGGCCAAACCAGTATCGCTTCTATCCCATATTTCTCCTTTATTTAAATAGTAAGCCAGGGATTCCCTCTGTAAATCCAATGCAGAATTCAACAAACTGCTTTCTACTTTACAACCTTCGCCGGTTCGCTCGCGATGGAACAAAGCCGATACAATCCCAAATGCAGCAAGAACGGCACCGTGCTGGTCAACAACTGCTGTTCCCACAGGTGTGGGTGGGTCATTTTTCCGGCCCGTTAATGACATAAGTCCGCTTAAAGATTGAAGTAACAAATCCTGTCCGGGTCTTTTTACATAAGGGCCGTCAGAGCCAAATCCGGAGCAGGAACAATACACCAGTTTGGGATTAATTTCTTTCAGCTTTTCGTATCCTAATCCCAAACGTTCCATAGCAGCCGGACGATAATTTTCAACGATCACATCGGTGTCTTTGACAAGCTTATAAATAAGTTCGCGTCCTTCTTCTGAACGTAAATCAACTGCCAAACTTTTTTGATTTCGATTTGCCAACAAAAAAAATACACTCACGTCATTTTTAAAAGTATCCATCCCTGACCAAAATCTTTCATAAGCGCCTTTTGTTCGTTCTATTTTAATGACATCTGCACCAAGATCCGCCAGCATTTGTACTGCCGAAGGCCCTTGCATGAAATGTGTAAAGCTTAATACTTTAATACCATTTAACATTATTATCTATTTATTCCCCGCAAAGTTATATTATACATTATATAAGTGTATTGGAGAAGGTGAAACACCTATGTGCCAAAAAAATAAACTTAAAACCCTAAGAAAAGTAAATTATAAAAGAGGATTAAGAAGGAATCCAGGAAATTTTTGGTTGCCAGTTTTAATTGCTTTAATGCTTTATATAGCTGATTCTCTACTGTTTTAGGAGAGATATTGAGTTCCTTTGCAATTTGCTTTACAGGCATGCCCTCATTGCGACTATATTTAAATATCAGCCTGCACTTTTCAGGTAATTTCTCTACCTCGCTTTTTACCATCTCTAATATATACTTATAATAAAGCGAGCTTTCAATGGGCAAATCAAATACCGGAACCTGGTGTGAGGCGCTGTTATTATAAACCCTCTCCCGCTCTTTCTTCTTTATTTTAGCCAATACCATATACTTGGCACAAGTAGCTAAGTAATTCTCTAATAATTCAATCGTAAACTTTTCTCTGTTGGCCCACAGACTAATAAATACATCATGAACAATATCTTCTGCTGTCTGAATTTCTTTTAACCGATTATAAGCTATAGCAAAAAGCTTTTGCCAGAAACGATTATAAATCTCAGCAAATGCAAGTTCATCGCTCTTTGAGAGCAGATCCAGCAGTTCGTTGTTGTTATATGACTGATATTCTTTCGTCATCCTTGTAAATGTTAAAGATAAGCAAATCTTTAATTACTATAGAATACTACCCATTCATTTTAATTTTAGGAGAACATTAGCTCGTATAAGTTGCAGTTGCTTCATGTGAACTATTGAATGCTGATTCACTTTCTCATAAAATATGAGATCATTCCTATAAGTTATGAGGCGGTTGTCGGCGCCAATATTTAATTGCCCCACATATTTATCTGCCGCAAAATGGATAATTTCTTTTGCAGAAGGCGTATTCATTGTAATTTCTATAGTCGTGAGGCCGGCTGAAATATAAACCGGCAGTATCTTTTTTACTTCTGTAAATGCCAGACCCCGGATGATACCGACCAAGGGAACTTTCCCGAACTGCTGCCATGAAAATCTTTGTTTACTCATAGGAAAAAATAGTTGAAGCGTTGAATATTTGTATCTGCCCTGCAATGGTGGCTTTATCTATCTGTTCCGGTGGAACAAAGGTGATGCTGAAAGTAAAGCCAAGTTCTTCAAAGGCAATTTTATAAGTCTCAAAGAGATTCTTTCCACTGCAAACTATCACCGGCTTTCCGTCTTTATTCGCCAGGTGCCTGATCTCGCTGCCGATCAGTAAGCCACTTAAATAAAATGAATTTTGTTCTGCTGTC
>DATCWN010000324.1:0-8132 GCA_036566285.1 Hanamia sp. | reverse complement strand
CTTTTACCCGAAATCTTCTTTTTTAATGATAATGTCCTGACTACAGCTACGCCTCTCATTAATAATTTGAAAGAACAAAATGAGACTATCATAAAAAATTATGAAAGCGCTAATGCCCAAAATGCAACAGCGCACATTCGTAAGAAAAAGAATGGAAAAGTAAACTGGTTTTATTATGTAACCCCAACAATTACCTCGGTTTATTTTACCGGAAAAGCAATTCAGCAAACCCCCGCACCCAATTTTTCTACCATAGTCGTTCGTCCTAATCAACCTGGAAATAATATGATTTATAATGCAAGATTAGGATTTGAAACGGGAACTGAGATGATATATACTTTCACGAAGAACTGGTCATTCATTACGGGAGCTCATGTATCTTACTCAGGCTATAATATTATCTCCGATCAGGTACATCCAACATTTGCCAGTTTGGTATTGAGAAATAACTCAGGCGTTACCTATTCGAAAAGCTACATCACACATTATGGTAACGGCCAGGGGCAAAATCAAATTTCTCTGAAAAATTATAATTTACAACTATCCGCTCCCGTAGGGTTGCAGTATGTTCTTTGGGGAAATAAAAATTTACAGATCAATCTGGCATCTACTATTGAACCTTCATTTGTTTTAAAAAGCAATGCCTACCTGCTTTCCTCTGACGGTAGGAATTATGTGAACGATCCTGATTTGATGCGCAAAATCAACCTTAGCGGCAATTTTGGATCGTATGTTACTTTTAATTCCAATAAATTAAAATGGAGGGTTGGCCCAAGTGTGCGTTACCAGGTATTGTCCACTTACCAAAATATTTATCCTATAAAAGAACATTTGATTGATTATGGCATAAGAATTGGAATTTCTAAATAGAAATTTTGAATAGAGGTAGAGCCTGTACTTAAGGTTGTATTTTTTTAAGATAATTTCGGTAAAGTCGTTGCTCCGTACCCTGCAACGGCTTTTTTTTATTCGTAAATTTGCGCATGAAAAATTTGTTTACCCTTCTTTTAGCCGGGCTTATATTTATTGTGATTTCCTGTAATTCTGATAAAAAAACGGTATCCACTGAAAGTACTGCTAAAGAAGATACAGTTTCAATTTTTCCCGTAACTGATTTTTTAACAGGGCAATTAAGAGAGTTAGATAGCATGCCTGTAACGGTTTTAAGAACAGTAACCGTTAATGGTAAAACAGATTCTACCTGGCTCAAGAGAGAAAGTATCAGGTTATTTGCCTCACCCTTTTTATCACAGGTAATTGATTCGGCTTCCGTGTCTTCTTATTTTTCAGCAAAATCTTTTTTGGACCAAACCATCAATGCATTTACACTTACTTATGATGCAAACAATAATTTACCAGATAGTATCACACTGCATCATTGGAGTGTGTATATTGATCCACAAACCAGCCAGGTACAACGGATTTATTTGGTAAAAGAAAATACAAAAGATAATGAGGGCGTAACCACACAATTAACCTGGAAAGTAAACCAGTGGTGCAGCATAAGAACCATAACGGAGAAGCCCGGAAATGCCCCAACCATAAGAGAAGAGAAATTAACATGGGATTTTAATAACTGATTTAGTATGACCTCTGATATTTTTAAGACGATTATTCAAACCATACCTTACCAGCCGGGTATTTACAAGTATTTCGATGCTAAAAATGAATTAATATACGTTGGCAAAGCGAAAAATATAAGGAAAAGAGTAAGCTCTTATTTCACCAAAACATTTACCGGTTATAAAACCCATGAGCTGGTAAAAAGGATCGAGAGAATTGAATTTACCATTGTAGATAGTGAGCAGGATGCCTTCCTTTTGGAAAACTCATTAATAAAGCAATTTCAACCTAAATACAACATCAACCTTAAGGATGACAAAAGCTATCCTTACATTGTAATAAAAAATGAACCCTTCCCGCGGATATTTTTAACCCGTACAAAATTGAATGATGGCTCAGAATATTTGGGGCCATTTACTTCGGCGGGTAAGGTGCGGGAGCTACTTAGGTTTATTAAAGAATTTATTCCGCTGCGTACCTGCAAGTTGAACCTTACAGAACAGAATATCCTGAAACGAAAATTTAAAGTTTGCCTGGAGTATCATCTTGGCAATTGTAAGGGGCCTTGTGAAGGATTGCAAAGCAAAGAAGATTATGACGAGGGGCTACAACAAATAAGGCAGATGCTTAAAGGGAATCTGGCGCCTGTAATCCATCGTTACAAAGAAGAAATGGATTATTATTCCAGTCAGATGCAATTTGAAAAGGCCGCGATTATAAAAAGAAAATTAGATGATTTGGAAAGCTACCAGGCCAGGTCTGTTATTGTAAGTAAATCTTTTTCCAACCTTGATGTGTTTTCTATTCTCCGCGAAAATGAAACGGCTTATGTAAATTATTTAATGGTGCAGCATGGCACTATTGTGCAAACGCATACCATCATTCTGGAGCCCAAACTGGATGAAACTAATGCGGAGATTTTAGCGTTAGCCATTATTGATTTAAGAGAAAAATTTAATAGCCAGGCTCATGAAATTATCATCCCGGTTTCCATAGAATACCCGGGGGATGAATTTATTATTACCATTCCGAAAGGTGGCGATAAAAAAAAGCTACTCGATCTTTCAGAAAAAAATGTGAACTATTTTATTGAAGAAATGAAGCGTAAAAAAATGCTCCATTTGGAAGGGGAAACGGATTTTGAAAGGCAAAAAGTTTTATTACAATTGCAAAAAGACCTGCACCTGCCTGCATTGCCCACGCACATCGAATGTTTTGATAATTCCAATTTCCAGGGAAGCTATCCCGTTGCCGCAATGGTGTATTTCAAAAACGGGTTGCCGGATAAAAGCCAGTACAGAAGATTCAATATTAAAACGGTTCCCGGAATCAATGATTTTGCGAGCATGAAAGAAGTGGTTTCAAGAAGATATAAAAGGCTTTTAAAAGAAGAAACTCCTTTGCCACAACTAATTATAATTGATGGCGGAAAAGGCCAGCTAAGCTCGGCCATAGAAGGATTGAACGAAATTGGCATGAAGGGAAAATCAACTGTGGTGGGCCTCGCAAAGAATGAAGAAGAAATCTTTTTTCCAGGCGACCAGCAATCTATAAAGCTCCCCTGGGATAGTGAAAGCCTTAAATTAATAAGAAGGGTAAGGGACGAGGTGCATAGGTTTGGAATTACTTTTCATCGCAATCAACGCAGCCGTGGCACTTTTGTAAATGAATTGGAAATGATAAAAGGTATTGGAAAAAATACCGCAGATACTTTATTGAAAAAATTTAAGTCCGTAAAAAAAATAAAAGAGCTTTCTCCTGAAGAACTTGCAGAAAACATTGGAAGTTCGAAGGCGGGGATAGTTTATAAATATTTTAATTCTGAGAAAGAGACGAACAATTGAACGGATAAAAAAAGGGGGCCCGGATGAAAATCCAGCCCCATTTAAAATCCAATATCCTATGAAAAACCGCGGCAAATATAGAGAAAATAAAATGATAGGCGCATACCCATTGATGGGTATTTTTTGCGGGTGAAAACGCATTATTAAGAGTACCTAAAAAGAGAGACTGTTTCTAAAAAGACAAATTATTTTTGAAGGGAAATCGTCGGCGGTGAGACTGATGGCTGGCACCATCAGCTGTCTTTTTGAGTAAACTACAAAATGGAAACTGTTGCACATTTACGACAAGTCAGCACACATTTTCACCTCCAATACACTTTCACCCCATTGTGATGACGCGTTAAGGTCATTGCGATACACTCTAACCCCATTGTAACGTATGCTATCTTCATTGTGATGTGTGCTAAACCCATTGTGGTATACGCTAACTTCATTGCAGCATACTCTAACTTTATTGCGATAGATGCTAAACTCATTGTGAGATATGCCAACATCATTGTGATGCATGCTAACATCATTGTGATACGTTCTAACATCATTATGATGCATGCTAACATCATTGCGACATATGCTGAGGTCATTGTGGCATACGTTAGGCCCATCGCGAGGCATTCGAAGGTCATTGTGGCATGTGTTGAGGCTATTGCGAGCCCATCGAACCCCATTGTGATAGAATTACAGCTCATTGCGGCACAATCAAAGACCATTACAATGCAATCCAACCTCACCGCAAGGCATTTTAACCTTATTGTGATATCATAAAAAAAGGCTGTCCTTTTGAGATAGCCTTTTTTTTATAAATTGATGCAAAACTAATAACTCCATAAATTCTGCTCGTAATCAAATATTTTATTTTTAATGGCGTCGCCTTCCAGCAACTGAAGAATGGTATTGTCTTTAAGCCCCATTTGACTTTT
The DNA here is from genome assembly GCA_036566285.1 of Hanamia sp. Classification (GTDB taxonomy): domain Bacteria; phylum Bacteroidota; class Bacteroidia; order Chitinophagales; family Chitinophagaceae; genus Ginsengibacter. The sequence goes on along the minus strand of DATCWN010000324.1, from coordinate 3,808 downwards.
TAGAGGTAGATCATAGGGATTGTCCAAGGTGCTTTTTATAATGCGGCCATAAAACATACGACTTTCAAAGAGTTCTTCCCAACTCATACGGGCGCCATAGTTTTTTCCGTTGTAAACTTCATACTTTGCAAATATCGGGCGCATGTCAGGATAGTAAACCCAGAATAATTCTGTCTCTCCAAGGTTCACCCCGGAAGAAGTAATTACATTTTTAACCGGCGCTATGCCCAAAATTCTCCAGAATAATCTTGAACTTTCTTTATCAAAAATAACTTCTTCTTTTATCCTGAATTTATAGAAAGAATCCAGGTTGACTTCTGCGGCTGTTGTTTTATAACTTACTATATTTCCTAAGGAATCGGTAATTGGTACGGTAACACTTTCACCGGCTACTACTTTTGCGACTTCACCGACTGTCAGGGGTGTTGTAAACCTGTCATCAATACCGCTGAATACCGTTACGCCTCCATTGTCAGGGCCGTCCTGTATGGCTTTGAAGAGAATGGAAATAAAACGCTGGTTACCGTTATCATCATCCGCAGAATAGCGGAATGGAAGGTTCATTTTTTCGCGTGTGTCAATTTCGCGCCAAACTTTCTGGCGATAAACTGCATCATCTTCGCGGATATTTTCATATTCGAGCGGCATTCTATCTCTTACCAGGTTACGCTCAATGGCATCATTGGGGCGCAATGATTTTTTTACTGCCTGCATGGGCAAGCTATCTATTTTCGGCGGCACTACCACCACGGCTGTATCCACTACAGCCGGGCTAATGTTGGCTCTCGTGTTAGTATTGGTTGTCTTTTTTGCGGTGGTGCGTTTTTTTACAGTGCGCTTTTTCGCTTGCGCATTAGCTGAATAGCCCATCATACCGAAACAAAAAGCAAGCATCAGGCATTTTACAATAATTGTTTTCATAGTCTTTTATTTTATTCTTTAATATAGAATGAAGCCGGGCCCTGGAATTGAAATAACCGGGCCACCTGGCCCCTGCACCCTTACGTTGTCGAAATTTACGGAAGTTCCGGGAATACATTTTGCTAATTGTGATTGTATGCCTGCCAGGCTTCCTCCGGAAATACTAGCAGATTGGGTACTTGGAAAATTAGCACCAGAAAAATAAACCGTAGCGCTTACAATGCTGTAGCGGTAATCGAAATCAAAGCCCTTTAATTCGGCTCTCGCATACTGTTGATTTTTAAATACTACCGATTGTATTCTTCCTCCATCGCTTGGTCCAACCATTAAAACCGGAGGTGGAATATTTTTAATTCTGAATTCGTAAGTACTTGCTTTCCCATCAGCGTTTACGGTTATGGTGGCGTGGCCAGGAGCACTTACTCTTACATTATATTTTCCGGGGCCACCTGCAGGACTTAGAGAACCGCCAGACATAGAAACCTTCGTTTTATCCCAACCGGTACCCGAAGAAATAGTTACAGGGTTATTTACGCCAATATAAAATACATTCATTTTATCCAGCATTACTGCGGCACCTCCGGGCGTTCCTACTGTATATTTTACATCAAAGGATTTTGTTTCTGTAGTGCCATCGGGCTTTGTGTATCGAACCACAACTGGTACGCTACGATCGCCCGCACCACTTGCCGTTACCGTATAAGTGGCGCGACCATCTATATCCAGTGGGGATGGGGCGCCATTGATGGTTATTTGCGGTTGGGCAGCTTTACTGTAAGCACCAACACCGGCAGTAATTTGAACTTGTTGCCCTGGCATTACATAATTAGAACTTTGGCCTACCAAAGCAGCAAACTGATCGTAAATTACTTTTACGGCGCCAATTTGGTTATGGGCAAAAGTTACGATTTCAGCTTCCGCATTTTTTACATTATTCTGAAATTTGCTGAGCATGGTTAATGCGGCTACCGTTGGTGTCATATGAAAGAAAGATTGGGTAAAATCTTTTTGTTTGCCTTCCTGAGTTTTAGGTGGAATTGTATTTACCGGGAATGTTTTTTCAAATTGTGCTTTTATCGATGGATCAATAGCAAGCATATCGGTTTTAAATTGTTCCAGTTTTTTGCGTAGCTCTTCCCCTTTTCCTTTTGTTTCAAACAACCTGGTAGAGGCATCAAGGTTATCTTCTCTATAATCCTCTACGCTGTCCTTTTTTTCATCATCCCATCTCATCCGGAGATCCGCTGCTATTTTTAAATCGGATTTTAAACTTTCAATGTAGTTATACATTTCGGCAGAAAGTTTTTTTGCCTGCATTGCTTTTGGCTCCCATATTTTTGCTTTTTCAGCCGACTGGGGATCGTTTAGTTTTGCTTCAAGGGATTTATATAAAGTTTCATTAGATGCACTGATATTCTCATTAGAAGTGATTAAGCTGTTATTTACAACTTTAAATGCGCTAATTACCTCATTGGATACATTCAAGGCCAGAATAGCTGTAAGTACCAGGTACATTACGTTGATCATCTTTTGCCGTGGATCTCTGGGTAGTCCTGCCATGGTTATTTATATTTTAACGGTTAGTTTTTTAAATGGAATTATTTATTTATTTTTTATTGTCTTCCCTGCATAGCACTTAGCATATTTCCATATACCTGGTTTAATTTTCCAAGGTTATTGGCCAACACACTTATTTGTTCTTTAGTAGATTGGGCATCTTCCACAGTGGATACCATTACTTCACTTGCCTTCGCCATTTTACCATAAAAGTTATTTAAGGTTTTAAGATGATTATTGCTTTCGTTTAGTTCCAATTCATAAATGGTATTTAATGAGCCGAGATTTTTTGTAAGTACCTGCACCTGGTCGTGAAAGCCCTTTGCGCTATCTGCGGCACTGTTAAAGTTGCTCATGGTATTGGCAGAGTTTACAAATGCGTCCTTCATAAGGCCTAATGCATTATTGGCCTCTTTGGTTTTAGCAGAAAAATCAGTTGTTGATTTTACCACATCACCTACTTCACCAAGTTGTGAAACGGTAGTGCCTAACTTTTGAAAATTATCTCCAAGCCTTTTCATGTTAGCCGGAGTAATATCCGCCTCCAGCAGCATTTTATCCATGGATTGTAATGCGGGATTGCCGGCAACTGCTAATGCTGGTTTTTCTTCATTTACAGAAGTGTGTTTAGGATGTGCCTGGGGCCTTACCCATTCAATGCAAGCATATACAAGAAAGATGGCGGTTTCCGTCCACATGCCAATAGTTAACATGGTATCCGCATAAGATTGATGCGTAAGTTTTGCCCAGGCAGCAAAAATTACTACTGCCGCTCCGGCGCTTACTAATACATCTACGAGAGTTAAAAAGTTTCTTTTGGGTTGTTGGGTCATGGTAATTAGAATTTTAATTGTTTTTTTTATTGTTTTTTGTGAATAGTAGCTTTGAACATAAAATGCCCATATTAATTGATGTTAATACAGGCAGTAAGATGTTGAGCTAAAAATGTATTCGATGTAGTGTGATTTATTTTTTATCCTTTTTTGCTTGAGGCGGGTGGTAAGTCAATTACACAACGGAAACCGATGTAAGATTTTGAAGTATCCTGGTATTCGTAGGCGCGGGTACTTGTTTGTAAAAAGTATCCTACATCCTTCCAGCTACCACCGCGGAGCACTTTACGTTTCATGCGGGGTGGGTCCTGGTCTTTTGCATTCCAGCGAATGTCAGGGTTCATGTCATGTTGAAAATTGTATCCGCCTTCATAATATAAAGATGAAGTCCATTCTGCCACGTTACCTGCCATGTTGTACAATCCAAAATCATTAGGCCAATAGGCATCGGCGCGTACTGTGTAGAAACCTCCATCTTCCGGGTAATTTCCACGGCC
>DATCWN010000253.1:0-9146 GCA_036566285.1 Hanamia sp. | reverse complement strand
TCGTCCAATGTGCAGATTTCTGCCTGGGCAGGATCAGTTTGGGCGCCTTTTGCTGCAATAAATATAGGCACACAAACCAGTTCATCACGCGTTGTTGGCGCATTTTGGAGTGGTACTCAGGTAAATGTTGGAGGCAATGTTACCATCAATTACAAACCCTTTACGGATTTCCCGCCCCAAACTATTTTTCCTTATTATACGCCGCCTAATAATTTTAAAGTCAATAACCTGATTGGCGCTGAATTGTTATCACTTTACCAGAATCCAACTTCCACCAGTAATGCAAGTAACATTTTTTTACTTCAAAATGACAGCGTATTTATCGAGGTAATTGCCGTAGCCGGGAAATATGCGGAAGTATTAAACTTATTACAAACAGACATAACTAATTACGGCCTTACTGATTTAATAAGTAATGGACAAAGCAACCTGATTATTACAGGTAAATATCCTATTGCACATTTAATGAACCTGAACTCGCTTTCAAGCCTGATTACTTTTTGCAGGCCGTTATACCCGCCGCTATCCAATAGCGGAGTTACTCAAACACAAGGAGACAGCGCAATGAGAACCAACTATGTAAGAAATGGATTTAATGTGCAGGGCGACAGTATAAGGGTAGGTGTTTTGTCTGATAGTTATAATACGTTAGGTGGAGCGGCTAATGATGTCGTTAATGGAGATCTTCCGGGTGCCGGAAATTCTGTAAATAGTAATCCGGTGCATGTGTTGAAAGACTACATATATGGTCAACGCTCCGACGAAGGCAGAGCCATGCTTCAGATCATACATGATGTGGCGCCGAAAGCCAATTTATCTTTTAGAACCGGCTTTATTTCTCCCGGAGATTTTGCTGTTGGAATTTCGGAACTGGCAGCCGATAACTGTAATGTTATTGTGGATGATATCACTTTTATAACTGAGCCATTCTTTAAACCAGGCGTGGTTGAGAAAGCCATAAAAGCAGTAACTTCTCAGGGGGTTAATTATATAACTGCTGCGGGAAATTTTGGTTCCAAATCTTATGAGGCAATCTTTAATCCTTCTAATGCTCCGGTCGGGTTAACCGGCAAAGCCCATAATTTTGGCGGAGGCGATATTCTTCAAAGCGATTCAGTAAAGGGTACTGTTTTAACACCCGGTGTTTATACCATTGTACTTCAGTGGATTGATGATATTTATTCCATTGGCGAAACTGCTACAGGCACAGTAAATGATTTAGATATTTATTTGGCAGATGACAATGGAAATCCTTTGTTTGGTTTTAACAGAAACAACACTGGCGGCGATCCTATCGAAGTGCTTCCATTTATTGTAACCGGAAATACTGTTGCAAACTTATTGATTGTAAATGCTACACCGAATCCTACACCCAACTTACGGTTTAAATATGTAGTGTTCAGAGGGGATTTAAAAATAAACGAATTCAACTCAGGTGGCTCTACCATTGTTGGCCAGGGTAATTCGCCTGAAGCCATTACCGTAGGAGCAGCCCGTTATACAAAGACTCCGGCTTTTGGTGTAACTCCGTCAGTTTTAGAATCTTTTTCTTCAACCGGGGGAACGGTTTTGATTAATAATGTAGTATCGCAAAAACCAGATATTGTTGCGCCTGATGGTGTAAATACCACCATTAATTTTGGTAGCGTGGACTTGGATGGCGACGGATTACCTAATTTCTTTGGAACCTCTGCTGCGGCGCCACATGTGGCAGGTGCAGTTGCCCTTATGCTGCAGGCAAGAAAGAAATTTTACAATGAAATGATGAGCCCTGCTGCAGTAAAAAGTACCTTACTGAACAACAGTATAGACATGGATGCCACTGGTTTTGATTTCAATACAGGGCACGGGTTTATTCAGGCGGATGCTGCCCTCAGAACCTTTGCCAATCCTACACCAGAAATCACAAAATTGCAATTGGCAGACTCCAGCCTTGTTCCCGGTGTACAACCCATGCAGATAATTATTTATGGAAATTATCTTAGCTCTGATACTAAAATTATTCTGGGAACTGATACACTTTCCACAACCATAACCAGTCCCTCACAGGCGATTGCTACCTTACCTGTTTTTAGCGGCAATCAGTTTATCAGTGCCTATACTCCTTATAAATCCCCGTCAGGATTAGATGGTGGCTTATCAAATAGTATCTCCATTACCGGTGTTCCCAAAAAGAATATCACAATTATAGCCAACAACAAAACAAAAAAATACGCTGAAGAAATGCCGGCATTTACTTCCACTATTTTAGTGGATGGAGATTCTTTGCAAAACACTTCATTAACCATACAGGATTTGGGACTAACCAACATTTCCTATCAATCACCCGCAAATGAGTTAAGCGATGTTGGTATTTATTTTATAAGGCCATCGAGAGCGTTTGATTCTACTGATATAAATGATAAATCACTTTTGGATAAATACAATTACTCATTTACCGATGGCGCTCTTACTATAACAAAATTGCCTTTAAAAATTACTGTACGCGATACTACACTGGTTTATGGACAAAAGGCGGGAGATTTTGGAGTTAATTATACATTCGATGCAGCTGCCCACCTAAGCAATCCCCTTGCATTGTTGAATACGGTTGAAATTAACTATCAGAGCCAACTGGCTAATGATGTGATTGGATTGGTAAATGGGCAAGCGGTAACAATTGTAAACGGCCAGGCAATTCCCATAGTAAACGGGCAAGCGGTTACCATCGTAAACGGCCAGGCGGTAACGATTGTAAACGGACAGGCGGTCCCTATAGTAAATGGCCAGGCACTAACCATTGTAAACGGTCAGGCATTAACCATTGTAAATAACCTTACTGATGCGCAGTTAAATAATTTATGCTTCTTCGCTACCACGGCTGCTTTACAGGATGCCAGGCAAATAAATACACAAACATTAATAAATGGAAATTATGTTTCGCAAACAACTAATGTAGTGGACATAACTCAGGAATCCATTTTGAAATTCAATACCAATTCAGCTCAAACATCTATGCTCAGTTCTGTATCCAACGTGGATCCTAAGGGGTTGGTGGATATATCGTCCTATACCAATGGACAGGCCGTAACTATTGTAAATGGGCAAGCCGTTACTATTGTGAACGGACAGGCCGTAACGATTGTGAACGGGCAAGCCGTAACAATTGTAAACGGACAAGCGGTAACAATTGTAAATGGACAGGCGGTGCCTATTGTAAATGGTGAAAATAAGACGGCTATTGTTATTGACTCTAATGAGATTGGTAAAGGCCTCAGCCTTTATAAATCTTTAAACATAGTTACAGGGCTTTCAGTGGGAAATCAATTTATTATACCGGCAGCTTTTTCAAACAACAATTTTGATATTAGTTATGGATTGGGGAAACTTACTATTTTACCTGCGCCGGCAACCGTTGTTGTTAAGGATACTTTTATGTTCCAGGGAGATGCTCTTCCCGTTTTTACATCTACGATTACCGGATTGATGCCGGGCGATGTTGCTTCAGTATCCTATACGTTGAATCCTGCTTATTCTGGTGATGCAGGTACTTATTCTATTGTACCTCTGTTGCAGTCTTTTCCAAACATCACCAATTACAGCATCAGCTATGTAAATGGAACACTGTATGTAAACCCGGAAGGAAAAAATGCTAAGAAACTAAGGCCTTACCTGGATTGTGTGCAGGAAGTTTTGAACCCTTCAACACCTGCTACAAGGTACATTGCTCATTTTTATTGTGTAAATGATAACTCAACCGTCTTGTATGTTCCAATTGGAGTAAATAATAAAATTACAGGTACCGGTATGTTTGATGCTTCTCAATTACCCGTTATATTTTTACCGGACACTACCCGCTTTAATGTTCCCTTTGATGGTACTGATTTAAAGTGGGAATTGACAACTTATGAAACTAATAAAAAGAGTTCTACTACTTCAGATGCCAGCTCATCTTCAAATAGATGTAGCAATATCATTACATCAAATACTTTGCGTTTAGGTACCTCTGTAAATAATACAAGGATGGGTACAACTACAATAAGTGTTATTAATGATCCTGAAAATAAATCATCGGAAGGGAATGTGAGTATATATCCGAACCCTGCTCACAACCGGGCTAATATTTATCTTAAGAATGAAAAGGTGGCAATAAATGGTTCTTCATTAATTGATGTGTATGGGAAGGTTTATCCGATAAAAATTACTAAATTGATTTCAGAAAATGAATTTGAAATAAACCTATCCCGGTTAAGTAGCGGAGTGTATTTCTTACGCCTTAAAGTGGCAAACGGATTTAAAACTGTCCGGTTAATTAAAGATTAAAAAATCATGAGCGTAAATAAAACCAGCAGTTTGATGGAAATTAATAATAGCGTATGATCTTAAAAAAAATCATTTTATTTTTTTGCCTGTTGTTTATTCAGCTAACAGCATTGGCACAATTAAAAAGTGAAACAGAGCTTTCATCAAAAGACACCGCTTTAGTAAATAGTTTGATTAAGCAAAGCTCAACGCATTTTAATGACGATCGTGATCAGGCTTTGAATCTCGCCACACAGGCAAAGGCTTTGGCAGAAAAAATAAATTACCCGGCAGGGGTGGCTTATTCATTGAAAAATATTGGAATTGTTTATTACTTCGATGGAAAATATTTAGAAGCACTGGATAATTATAATCAGTCGCTGAAAATATTTCAGGATATAAAAGATAATGTAGGCATCGCCAATTTGTATAGCAACATTGGGTCTATTTATTACAATCAGGCTGATTATGCCAAAGCGTTGGAAAATCATCTTTTATCCTTACAGTATGCAGAGCTTACAAATAATAAGCTTAGGATTCTTACTGCCTTAAATAATGTGGGAACTGTATATTATATAAAACCTGCAACAAGGGAAAAGGCACTCCAATATTATCTAAAAGCATTGCCAATTTGTGAGGAATTGGGAAATACAGATGCTTTAGGCGCAATTGCGGTAAACATCGGAAACATTTATTTTGATAAAAATGATGATCAGCAAGCCTTATCTTATTTTAATAAATCATTAAAGGCTTATGGAAGTGCTGACGGAAGTCAGTACCCATACATCGCATTGGGTAAGCTTTATATCAAAGAAGGTAATTATGATGCCGCATTGAATAATCTTAATAAAGCCCTGTCTCTTTCAGAAAAATTAAAGGATGATATTGCTACAGTTCAAACTCTTATTGGCCTTGGAAATCTTTTTGTAACAAAAGCTGAATATCGAACCGCCCTTGCTTTCTACGGCAGGGCCGAAAAACGGGCTTCTACGATGCCGGCAAATGATGATATAAAAGATCTTTATAAGGCTATGGCTGATACTTATGATAAAACAGCGGATTACCACAATGCGTTTAAATATCAATCGCTTTATTCCGACATAAAAGATTCCATCTACAATATTGCCACAGATAAAAAACTGGCCAGCCTGCAGTTCGATTTTGATCTGCAAAAAAAGGAAGGCGAAATCAACCTGCTTACAAAAGATAATGCATTGAATGAGTTGCAAATAAAAAAACAAAAGTTTGCCAGAAATGCATTTGCCAGTGGGTTAGCGCTCGTGTTCCTGATCGCCTTGCTGATCTTTAAGAACTATCGCGCAAAAGTAAAAACCAATAAAATACTGGATCATCAAAAAGATCAGATAGAACATTTATTATTAAATATTTTACCCTCGGAAGTTGCCAAAGAATTGCAGCATAGCGGCCGTTCTACTCCGAGAGAGTATGAATCTGTTTCTGTTCTGTTTACCGATTTTAAATCTTTTACCAAGCTTACTTCCAATATGCCGCCGCAGATTTTGGTAGAAGAGTTGAACGCGTGGTTCATGGCTTTTGATAACATCATTGCAAAATATAAACTTGAGAAAATAAAAACGATTGGTGATTCGTATATGTGTGCGGGCGGTATTCCGTCTCCGGATGATAATCATCCGTTTCATATTGTAAAAGCAGGACTGGAAATCCAGGAACACATCAGTGCCAGGAATCAAAAAAGAAAAGAAGAGGGACTTGAGCCCTGGGATCTGCGTGTAGGTATTCACGTGGGGCCGGTGGTAGCCGGAGTGGTAGGAAGGATAAAATATGCTTACGATATTTGGGGAAGTACGGTAAACATTGCCAGCCGCATGGAAAGCAATGGCGAGCCGGGACAGGTAAATATTTCTGCTCAGACTTACGAATTGGTGAAAGATAAATTTGACTGTAGCTATCGCGGAAAAATTTACGCCAAAAACGTAGGAGAGGTAGATATGTATTTTGTTGAGAAAGAAACCAATCCCGGTGTGGAAGAAGATGCGCGTGGAAATATCGAGGAGATTACAGATAGTACGCCTCTTTTACTTTGATCTCCAAAATTAATTGGATGCTAATTGCTTTAATTCAAACGGGGTAATGCATCAAAAAATAAATAGGGATTTAATGAAAATTCTTTTTCTATACGTTGGCCATTTTCTCCGAATTGAAGACATAAAAAAACCGATCCTTCCTCAACTTCTATCAGTGAAAGTGAAGTCGAAATTTCAGGGAGTGTTTCCCTGATGAGGCCATTCCAGCAGGCTTCGACAATTTGTTCTTCCTGCGATAGTCTTTTATCATCGGCTGGGTTTTCTTTTTCATTTAATTCTTTCGAAAAAAAGCGGCTGTTATGCATCAGCAAAATTTCCTGGCTTGTAACATTTGTTTCCATAAAAAAGAATTTAAAATATCTTAATCCTAAGACCCTTTTATGACAATAAAGAAATATGGCTTCCTGGTAAAATTTTGTTAAGGATATTTCCAGTAAGTTTCCTATAAATAAAACGAATTTTATTTTAAAATGTTGCCTTCAACTTTTGACAAATTCCGGTAAAACATTTGGACTGTTATCAATAATATAGGAAGTAGTTACCTTAGCCTTTCTTCAAATGAAATTTATAAATCCATGAAATCGGTTCGTTTTGTTGGTGTAAACCAACCCCTGCAAATGCAGGAAATTCCCATACCTGCAATTGGTGAAAAAGATATTTTAGTAAAAGTAAAGGCCGCCGGCATTTGCCATTCCGATGCGCATTACCGGGGTGGCGTATCTGCTGTAAGCTTTACTCCGCTTACATTGGGGCATGAAGTAGCGGGCGTTGTAGAGAAAATGGGAGCACAGGTTACCAATGTACAAGTAGGCCAGCGTGTAGTTCTTCATTACAACATCACTTGTGGCGATTGCTATCAATGCTCAACAGGTAACGAGCAGTTCTGCGAAAAGGTAAAAATGATTGGCCACAATACCAACGGCGGGTACGCGGAATATATTGCGATACCCGCACGCAACGCCATTCATCTGCCGGATGAAATCCCCTTTGAGCAAGGCGCCACGCTAATGTGCGCTTCTGCTACTGCATTTCACGCCTTGCTAAAAAGCAGGATTAAAGCGGGCGATAAAGTAGCCATTTTCGGTGTCGGTGGTTTGGGGCAATCTGCCGTTCAACTGGCCCGTGCTTTTGGTGCAACCCGTATTTTCGCCGTTGATATTAATGAGGAAAAATTAAACCTTGCTGCGCAATATGGCGCTATTCCAATCAATGGGAAAAAAACGAACCCTGTAGAAGAAATAAAAAAACTTACCGGCGGCAAAGGCGTTGATGTTGCCATTGAAATGATAGGTTTATCCCAAACCGCAAAGCAGGCCATTCAATGTGCGGGTGTGCTTGGCCGCGTAGTACTCGTTGGGCTTTCCAATAAACCGCTGGAAGTAAATACTTATACGGAGTTGCTGGGCAATGAAGTTGAATTGATAGGCTCAAACGACCATCGCTTGCAGGAACTTCCGTTGCTGATTGATTTTGCACGCAGCAAAATGCTGGACACTTCAAAAATTGTTACGCGTACCATCGCTTTGGATGCAGACGAAATTAATGCTGCTTTGGATGCGCTGGAAAGTTACAGTAGCGATGTACGAACGGTTATTGTGCCGGCGTAAAACTTTATTCTGATTTCTGGAATTATGAAGATTGTTTTTTTGCTGACATGTTTTTTTGGGATGGAGCGGAAAAATTGTGCCAGAAATCATGATTACAATAAGGGAAAAACCGTGGGGAGAGCGTATAATTAATCCCCGTTAAGTACTCTTTTTACATCAATCTCATCAATCCCCATTTGGATTTTTAATTCTTCTAGGTTATTAAATTTTATTTCAGGGCGCATATACTTTTTTATGTAAACCCGCATGGTTCGGCCGTAGATATCTTTATTGAAATCAAAAATATTTACTTCAATCATTATTTTATTATCACCAATGGTAGGCCTTATTCCGATGTTCATCATTCCTTTGTAAGTAGCTTCGGTAATAAAAGTATCATCCGGTTTTTTCGATTCAACGCCTATACTAACGGTAACCGCATAGACGCCGTAGGCGGGAATTAATTTAAAAGCATCATTGACCAAAATATTTGCCGTGGGATACCCCAATGTTTTACCCAATTTATTTCCTTCCACTATTTTCCCTTCAAAAAAATATTCATAACCGAGGTATTCATTGGCTGTTTTAATATCGCCCACAATAAGCGCCTGTCTTATTTTTGATGAACTTATGGTAACGTTATGCAGCACATGCTCGGGAATTTCTTTCACATTGTAATGAAAGGATTCCTGGTATTTTTCCATCAGTTTATAATCACCTTTCCTATCTCTGCCAAAACGATGATCATAGCCAATAATTATGGTTTGGGGATGAAATTTTGAAACTAAAAAATCATGTATGTACTCATCTGGTGTTTGATTCGAAAATTCTTTTGTGAATGGAACAATTACCAAATGGTCAATTTCATGTTTTCTCAAAAGTTCAATCTTTTCTGAAAGCGTATTCAACAATTTTATAGACGGCCTGTTGTTTGGTTCTTTTTCTCTTGATTGGATGATCATTCGCGGGTGTGGATGAAAAGTAATAATCACTGCTTCACCATTATTTTTCTGAGCTTCTTTTTTGAGCTGGTTTATGATTTGTAAATGGCCCGTGTGCACGCCATCAAATGTGCCGATAGTAATAGCTGCATTTTTAAAAGCCGGCAAATTGTTTATGTCTCTGTGTACCCTCATAAGATTTGCGCAAGATAATTAATTAAATATTTTGAAAATGGAATATTCACTGTTCAATCTTACTTTTGCCCGCGGGA
>DATCWN010000092.1:0-5001 GCA_036566285.1 Hanamia sp. | reverse complement strand
ACAGTAGCCGGTAATGAATCTGTTTTACTATTCAGTCACATTGGGCTTCAGGATCAGCAAGTTACGGTCGGGGCAAGTAGAAGCCTCTCTGTAGTACTTAAACCAAGGGTAAGCGATCTGGATGAAGTGGTAGTTATTGGTTACGGAACAGCTAAAAAAAGCGATTTAACCGGATCAGTAGCTTCCATTAAAGGCGCAGACCTGGAAAAATTTCCGGCAGGCAACGTTACAGAGATGCTTCGTGGCCAAGCGGCCGGCATCCAGGTAACGCAAAATAATGCTGCCCCCGGAGGCAGTTCCGATGTTTATATCCGCGGAAAACGATCTTTATCCAGTTCACAAAGCCCGTTATATATTGTGGACGGAATGATTGTGCCAAATATTAATGACCTGAGCTCTTCCGATATAGCATCTATTGAGGTATTGAAAGATGCCTCTTCCCAGGCTATTTATGGTTCCAGGGCTTCCAATGGCGTAGTACTGGTAACAACCATAAGAGGAAAAAGCGGTAAGCCAACCATAAATTTTAGCGTCTACACAGGCACTCAGAAGTTTACCCGGAATTTCGATGTCTATTCTCCGGATGAATGGATCCTTCTTCGCTGGTGGGCCAAGAACAATGATGGTGTCGGCAACATAGGCACTATTGACAATATAAATTATGAAACAGTTTTGGACGATCCTATTATGTTGGATGCGTATCAAAATAAAAAATTCACCAATTGGGAGGATTTATTGTTAAAAAACGGGCTTCAGTATAAAGCAGACGTTTCACTAAGAGGGGGAAGCGATAAATTAAAATATGCTGTTGGCGCCGGCTATTTTAACCAGGATGGAATTGTTGATAAATCCGGATACCAGAGAGGCAATTTTCGGGCAAACGTTGACTATTCTGTTTATAAGTGGCTGGATATGGGCATTAACTTTTCTTACGCACGTGCCAAAACTTTAAGTAGCGATGGAAGATTCTACGATGTGCTTACCAGGCCAATGTTGGGCCAGCCGTATGATGATAATGGTAATTTAAAACGTGAAATAGATGGCGCGGGTAATATCAACCCGCTATGGCGAAGCAGGGAGCGCGATGAAGAACAACAAGATGAATTTGTTAACTTGTCGCCATACCTTCTTTTTAAAATATCTAAAGGCCTCACCTATCGGTTTAGCGCCAATATTCGAACCAACAACCGTGAGTCCGGGCAATATACTACTAAACTTTATCCGGGTTCAACCGGAGAAGGACAGATAAGAGAATTTAACCGTTCGAGCTGGCTTGTTAATAATACGATCCATTATCAGCTTCCTATAAAGAACGATAATCATAAACTGTCCATTACGCTTATTGAGGAGTCAGAACAGGATTTGCAAAAAACAACCGGAATGGATTTCATTAATTCCACTACCGATTTGTTTAAATGGAATATAGCCGCCGATGCAGAAGTGGATAATGTGGTTCGTTCCATTACCCGCCAACGTTCTACATCCTTTGCGGGAAGGTTGCAATATGATTTGAAAAACAAGTATCTGCTCACTGCCTCTCTCAGGCGTGATGGCGTATCGGTTTTCGGCGCTGATCACAAATGGTCAAATTTTCCATCAATTGCATTGGCATGGAAAATTAATGAGGAGTCTTTTCTTCAAAATCAAACATGGCTGGACTTGTTAAAAGCCAGGGTAAGCTATGGAGTGGTGGGTAACTGGGGGATTCCTGCTTACAGAACATTAGGGTTGGCTAACTCTTATGAATATTTGTTAGGCGATCAGTTGGCAGTGGGTTATTTACCTTCCGGCCAGTTACAAAATATAGACCTGCAATGGGAAAAAACCGGATCTCTTAACATCGGCCTGGATTTAAGCGCTTTTGGAAGCCGCTTAAACGGTACCATCGAATATTATAACACCAATACTTCCAATTTGCTTATCGAACGAACCATCCCTTCTAATACCGGTTACGGTACTATGTGGGATAATCTTGGAAAAACAAAAAGCTGGGGCTGGGAAGGAACCATTAATGGAAAAATTATAGAAAGCAGGGATTTCTCATGGGATCTTGGATTCAGCGTTTCCACACAGCGTAATAAAATTCTCAATATAGATGGCCGCACTGATGATAAAGGCAACCCGATCAATGATATACCTAATAACTGGTTTATCGGCAAACCTATCAACGTTACCTATCAATACGTTCCCGGCGGAATATGGCAGGAAGATCAAACTTCTGACCCTAGTCAGTATTTACCGGGAAGTTCAGTTCCCAGGCCCGGGGATATAAAACTTGCCGATTACAACGGAGATGGCCAGGTTACGGTAGATGATAGAAAGGTATATGAATTGGATCCACAGTGGTATGGATCTATTAATACTTCTTTCAGCTATAAGGGAATAGATTTAGGACTGGAATTTTACACAGTTCAGGGTGTGACTAAGAACAACATATTGCTTTATAATTCAGACAGGGGTGGCTCGCTGAATGGAAAACTAAATGGTGTAAAAGTGAATTACTGGACACCCGAAAACCGGTCGAATGAGTTTCCACGGCCTTATTATACAGCCGCAGCCCCCAACTTCGCTATATTGGGACTACAGGATGCTTCTTATTTCAGGTTGAGAACAGCTACTATAGGTTATTCTTTGCCCAAAAGCCTGCTACCTAACCTGAGAATGTCTAAGGCCAGGGTATATGCAACGTTTACTAATCTATTTACCATCACTGATTATAAATCTTATAGCCCTGAAAATCCAGCAACAGAATACCCGGAACCACAAACGGTCGTATTCGGCTTAAATCTCGGTTTCTAAGTTCAACTTCACAATCTAATAAATTAATAATGAAAAAATATATAATCGTTTTAAATCTCTTAGTGGTGCTGGCTATTTCGGGCTGCAAAAAATTTTTAGACGAAAAATCTGAAACCAGCTTTACCACAAGCACCTTATTCGATACCCCTGAAGGATTGGAAAAAATGGTAATTGCCTTGTATCCCTATGAGCGGAGTTTTACCGGCAAGGGAATAAACAGCATTCCGGCGGCCATTATATGGGGAGAGCGAACCACCGATCTGAACGTTTTTCTAACGGGTGACGATGCCAATTTAAGCCGCTTTACTTCACCCGGGCCAGGGTCTAATATTGATAATGATATCTATTCTCCGTATTGGTCGCACCGGTACTATCTTATTGGCAGAACAAATGAGATCATACATTACGGAAAACGACTCGGCGATGCAACGAAGAGTACTGTTGCCGAAGCAAGTTTTTGGAGGGCCTATTGTTATTATGGATTATGGTCAAGATTTTCACGCCTTTATCTTTCTACAGAACCCGTTACCAAAGACAACCTTAACGATCAGCAATATAAACCGGCAGACAGCGCAGGCGTTTTTAAGTTAATGTATGATGACCTCGATGTGGCGATTGAAGGGCTTCCTTTACAAGTTTCTGCCAACAATGAGGGACGGGTTAGTAAATCTGCAGCAAGGCACCTGAAAGCATTGGTAGCCGCTTGGGCAAAAGATTGGAATGAAGTAGCAGCCCAGGTGGATGAAGTAGACAAAGACAATACCCACTCATTAGTATCCGATCCGGCCAATATTTTTAACCGTTCAGATCTATACAATGGCCCTGAGACCCTTTTTGCCCTTAGGTTTTCTATGGAAAGAGGCGGCGGAAGCGGGCATCGTGTGGGATCACAGTTTGTAAATCAGGCATATACAAACCAATATACCTGGCAGAAAATAAACGGGATTCAGGTTCAGTATAATACTGAGAACCTGGGGAGAAACTGGGGGCTTTCTTTTGCCAATAGTTATTTAATATCCTTATATGGCAATACCGATAAAAGGCTTTCCGCATATTTCAAAACTAAATATACTTACCAGAATCCTGATCTTCTGATAACAATCCCGGTTTCACAAACAAAAACCGATCATGGTATCAGCTATAATTCTACTTTTAATTTTACCAGCAACCCTGTACAAATTAAAATCGGAGATACTATTTTTGGCAGGGATGTATTTGCGGCCACCGCAAAAAAAATTGACAGAAGGGCTTTATTACCTTCTTCTTTAAAAATGGTTGACCTCTGGTCTAAACCAATGGATGCAGACGGCGGCACATCCGGTTATAAGGATATTATGATTTACAGATTGGCCGAAACATTTTTATTAGGAGCTGAAGCCTATATGCATTTAGGCAACCAGAATAAAGCATCTTACTATTATAACAAGACCTGGGAACGCGCAGGAAATCCGAAAGAAACCAGTGTCATCACCTTTGATATGATTCGTGACGAACAGGCCCGCGAATTATCTTTTGAGGGACGCCGTTGGGATTTTCTGAAAAGAAACGGGATTTGGTATGAGCAAATGAGAAAATATGCAGGAGACTTTACCAAATATCCTGGTGCGAATGTGGGGTACAATGTTGGTTCTTATGGAACAACTGACGGAAGGGATGTAAACTTTGGGCCAAACCCTAATTATTACGCTGATTTCAACGGATCGGATAATGATGTGATGGTACGTTTTAATGTAAAACCAATTCATGTTAATTGGCCAATTCCACAAAGCCAGATTGATGCTATGGGGCCTGCGAATTTTCCACAAACCAATGGGTACTGATTTTTTATCTTTTTAATTTTAGCAGGGCAGGATAATTTCTGTCCTGCTAAAATTCAGAACTCTTATCTAAGTCCGCATTTACAAGCCACACCAAGTCAGGCCCGCTACAACCGGTGGTTAACAGACGAGGAATATAATGAGGTAAATAAATAATAATAATGAGGATTCAATATAGTAAGCAACCGTTGGTGAATGTGAACTTGCCTGAATTGCCATTCATTCAGGCGAATACCCGGCTACTGCTGATCTTTAAATCAGGCCAGATCCTCTATTCCCGTAAAGATGGGGATCCATGCCCTTCCCCTATCAGACAAGGAATACTCAACATGCAAAGGCTTCTTTTTTATAATGGTACGGATAAGCACATTGGCTTCTTCTAATT
>DATCWN010000539.1:0-9834 GCA_036566285.1 Hanamia sp. | reverse complement strand
ACATGAACGCTTCCGAAGATTAACTTACTTAGAGAGTAAGGACGGTGTTTCATGGTATCGTCCGAAACTCGATCTTGTGAAATGGCCCGGCTATGACAAGACGAATATTTTGTTTGATCTTAATTCAGGAGGCACTGCCGTCTATGCGTCTGTCCTTATTAATCCAAAGGATAAAGAATGGCCCTATGAAATGTTTCTGATAAGAAATCCGTCTCTTGGTCCCGATTCCACTCATGTTGAGCACCTTCCCGCTCCAAGCCCCGAAAAGCGTGGTATTTACAGGTATAAATCCCATGATGGCAAGAGCTGGAAGTTAATTTCCGGGCCACTGCAATTTTTAGGCCGTGGTGGTGATGTGGCTTATGTTTATCGTGAACCAGATGGTTCATATGTGTCCTATTTCAAAAAATATTCAAATGAACCCGGTGATCGTATCATCCCGTTTGATAACAATTCACAACAACTGGTACGTAAAATAGGTATAAATACAAGTCCGGATGGTGTTACCTGGGGAGAGCCAAAAATTATTTTTGGCAGAGACTGGCGCGATCCGGGTTTTGCACAATACATGGAACTCTGCCCAATAAATGTGGATGGCGGCTTCGTAGGAATGCTTACTTATTATGATGCGTCTAATAAAACTATTTCCCTACAAATGGCAGCCTCTCGCGATGGAGTACATTGGTGGAGGCCCGATAGAAGACCTGCATTGCCCAATCCACCCCTCGGTGATTATGGAGGTGGAATGATGTGGCAAATGCATCATCCAATTGTTCAGAATGGAAAAATGTATGTCTATTATGGAGGAGCGCAAGGATTGCATGGAGAAATATTTGATACCCGTTCTCAACCCCGTATTAAAGTCGGGGAAGAAACTGTAAGCGGAGTACCAACACCCACACTTCCTTTCAATTCTGCACTTTGCAGAGCCTCCTGGCAGATAGACCGGTTGTGGGCATTGGCGCCATCAGCCGGCGGTCCTACTATAGGAAGAGCTTTGACGCGTAGTGAAGATTCAAAAAATGGCCACCTGGTCGTAAACGTTTTGGTGAGGAAAGGAGGTGAATTCCGGGCTGAATTGACAGATGAATCCGGAAAAGCCATCCCGGGTTTTTCGGCAAATGACTGCCAACCTGTTACCGGAGATCACCGGCAGATTTCTATGAAATGGAAGGGTGGTCAAAAAGCTCCTTCCAATGCAGTAAGAATAAGATTTGTACTTCAGAACGCTTTCCTTTATGGTTATGCATGGAAAGATTAAGAGACTTAAATCCACTGATATTCGGTTGACATGACCCGGAAACTAACATTAAATGAAAATTATCAAGGAGGACTACAGGAAATCAAATTAAATAAATACACTACAGATTAAAATTTTATGACGCAGCTTAAACGGTCAGATATTAATAAGAGCATTGACCTCGCTCAAAAAGTAATTGAACATTTTGGAGTTCATCTACCCTTTTTTGCTTTTTGGAAACCAGAACAGTGGTTAACCGCCGGTAGTGAATACGATGAAATACGAAAATGTATGCTTGGTTGGGATGTAACTGATTTTGGAAGCAACGATTTTAATAATACAGGTCGTATTTTATTTACACTGCGTAATGGGAAATTGAATAATAAAACCTATCCGAAGGAATATGCGGAAAAGCTGCTTATTGATCCGGAATACCAGAGAGCGCCGGCACATTTCCATCTTTCTAAAAGGGAGGATATTATTTGTAGAAGAGGAGGAAATATCATGGTTCAGCTCACAAAAGCAGATGAAGATGGGAAGCCTTCTCCGGATAAATTTACAGTTCAAAAAGATGGGCACACCATTGAATTGTCTCCAGGTGATACGATAAGATTGAGACCAGGAGAAAGTGTTAATATCCCACCAAGGACTATTCATCAGTTTTGGGGTGAAGAAGGCACGGGTTACAAAATAGACGGCGTTGGATTTTCCCTGAGTTCCGAGATTTCCAGCGTTTGCGATGATTGGGCGGACAATATATTTATGAATGACAATGTCGTGCGTTTCCCGACTATTGAAGAGGACGAGAAGGCCAGGTTTTATCTCTGCCATGAATATCCTGGTGCATGAGAAAGAGAAAATGCTGGCAAAAATTGGCCTGTAAAACAGAAGTTGTCATTAGTCATTTCTATTTCACTATTTAAAAAATTTTATTGCAAAATTTTTCAGATGCACTGAATTATGACAAGAAAGTTTTTACTCAAAAAAAACATCAAAAAACTACTCCTAAGACCTTTTATAAGCTTTTTATGATAAAAAAAAACAAACAGCCGATTAACAGAATGATCACTTTGTATATGATCATTATATGCAGCATTCCTGCCCTTTCTCAAAATTTGAAGACTTCTGTTTATGAATCTGTTGATATTGGGAACCAGCGACAATTATTCGTGGATGATTTTATTGTAGATACCATTCTTGGAAAAGCTGGGCTTCTTTTACATAAACCTGAAATGAAAGAAATAGTCCTAGAGCATGATGAGCCATGGGAAGGTAGTTACAGTAATTACAATAGTATTTTTAAAGATGGAGATATTTTCCGTATGTATTATCGTGGTTGGCAGAGAGGTGAAAAAGGTGAAATTGGTCATCCCATGGTTTGGTGTTATGCAGAAAGCAAAGACGGCATTCATTGGACAAAACCCAATCTGGGATTATTTGAGTTCAACGGATCAAAGCATAATAACATTGTAATGGACAGCAAGGACTTTGGAGACTTTCATTTTAAGTTGACAGATAATATAACTGTGTTTAAAGATCAGAATCCCAATGTAATGGCTGATGCAAGATACAAAGCACTTGTTGACAGAAGAGTGCCAAGTTGGGTTTTATTGGCTTTCAAATCACCAGATGGTATTCATTGGTCTCCTATGACTGGGTCAGAACCTGTTCTTACTGATGGCGCATTCGATAGTCAGAACACCGCTTTCTGGGACAGTCTCCGAAGCGAATACAGAGCTTATTGGCGGGTTTTTGTTGACTCTGTACGGGGTATCCGCACGGGAATCTCTAAAGATTTCATTCATTGGAAGACTCAATCAAATGTATTTTATAAAGATACCTCAAGACAGCAAATCTATACCAATGGGATCATTCCATACTACAGGGCTCCACAGATTTTTATAGGCTTCCCGGCACGGTATATAGATCGTGGCTGGTCCGAATCTATGAATGCTCTTCCCGAACGAAAACAGAGAGAAGGCCGTAGCATTACAAAGCCTCGATTTGGAACAGCACTCACCGAAAGTTTACTTATAGCAAGCCATGATGCCGTAAATTTTAAACGATGGAACGAAGCTTTCCTTCGTCCTGGAATTGAGCGTGATGGTACCTGGAGCTATGGTCAGCAATATATTGCCTGGAGTTTTCTGGAAACAAAGTCGGCACTGGAAGGCGCGCCTAACGAGCTTTCACTTTATGCCAATGAAGGGCTATGGACGGGTACCAGCAGTGTATTAAGGCGTTATACAATGCGCCTTGATGGATTCGTTTCAGTGAATGCTCCCATGGCCGGCGGCGATCTGATTACAAAACCACTTCGTTTTCAGGGAAAAGAACTCTCTATTAATTTTTCCACATCTGCCTTTGGGAGTATCCGGGTTGAAATTCAGGACATCAACGGCAAGCCATTACCCGGATTTGCCTTACAAGATTGTCCACCTGTTTTTGGGGATACTATTGATCGTACAGTGTTCTGGAATAGCGGCAGCGATGTAAGTTCAATTGCGGGGAACAACGTACGGCTAAGATTTGAGATAAAGGACGGCGACCTTTATTCATTTTATTTCCTTAATTAAAATAAGGCTTAGAAATCATTTTTCCTTGCCAGCCTCTTTTACTTATTTGAAAGATGATGAAAGATAACAAATATTACAAATGGGTCCTTGTTGGATTGCTCTGGGTTGTAGCTCTGTTGAACTATACCGATCGCCAAATGTTATCAACCATGCGTCCTGCTATGCAAACAGATATTCTTGAACTGCAATCTGCCACCAACTTTGGATATTTGATGGGGGTGTTTCTATGGGTATATGGTTTTATGAGCCCGGTTGCAGGGATTGTCGCGGATAAATTCAGCAGAAAATGGCTGATTGTGGGTAGCTTGTTTGTCTGGTCAGGGGTTACTTACGGAATGGGTTATGCAACTACCTTTCAGCAGGTATATTGGTTAAGGGCAATCATGGGAATAAGCGAAGCTTTATACATTCCGGCGGGGCTCTCATTAATTGCGGATTTTCATCAGGAAAAAACGAGGTCGCTTGCTATTGGGATTCACATGACCGGAATCTATTTCGGGCAGGCATTGGGAGGCTTTGGGGCTACCATTGCGGCTGCGTTTTCGTGGCATGTAACTTTTCATTCTTTTGGATTAATTGGAATAGTATATTCATTTATACTGATCATTTTATTGAAGGAAAAGAGATCAATCCCTCCAATGAAATCTGACAATCCGCTTGTTAATGAAAAGCCACCTGTATTCAAAGTATTGGCGCTACTGTTTACCAATATTTCTTTTTGGATCATTCTATTTTACTTCGCCATCCCCAGTTTGCCGGGATGGGCTACCAAAAACTGGCTTCCTACACTTTTTGCAGAAAGCCTTGGTATTCCTATGTCAAAAGCAGGTCCCTTATCCACAATTGCCATTGCGGCTTCTTCATTTTTGGGGGTGATATTTGGAGGTATTTTATCGGATAAATGGGTTCAAAAAAATGTGCGTGGAAGAATATATACCAGTGCCATTGGATTGGCATTGACCATTCCTTCTTTGTTATTGTTGGGTTTTGGACATAGCCTTTTACATGTAGTTGGCGCTGCACTGTGTTTTGGCGTGGGCTGGGGAATGTATGACGCGAACAATATGCCCATCCTTTGCCAGTTTGTTGCTGCAAAGCACAGGGCAACAGCCTACGGAATTATGAATATGGTAGGTGTATTCTCAGGCGCTTTCATTACGGATATACTTGGAAGGTCCTCTGATGCAGGGCATCTCGGTAGGGATTTCGCCATGTTGGCCGGGATTGTGTTGGTAGCCTTAATTATTCAACTTTGTTTTCTTCGGCCGAAGGTAAATGACTTTGCAGATTAAGTTGTCTCGGAGATTATGAATACAACTAAAATACTTTAAAAAAAATAAAATAAAAATATAAAAAGGAACATGGTTAAAAAGAAAATAGAAGGGATGATCGCTGCGACTTTTACCCCCATGAACGATTCAGGAGATCTGAATTTAGAACAGATTTCTACTATGGTAAATAGATTGATCCGCCAGAGGGTTAAAGGAATTTATGTTTGTGGCAGTACAGGAGAAGGGCCATCGTTGACAAGCAAGGAACGGAAGACACTTGCTGAAGCGTTCGTTCAGGCAGCTGATAAAAGGATTTCTGTATTGGTGCATGTAGGTCATAACAGTATAGCTGAAGCAAAAGACCTGGCATCGCACGCGCAAAAAATCGGAGCTGATTATATTTCCTCAGTTCCTCCATCCTATTTTAAAATCAATTCGGTTCCCGCTCTTGTTAATTGCCTGGCAGAAATTGCTTCAGGGGCTCCGGAATTGCCATTCTATTATTATAATATTCCCGGATTGACAGGAGTATCGCTGGATATGTTAGAATTTTTGAAACAATCGGAACAAGCGATTCCTACATTAGCAGGTATAAAATATACTACGCCTTTGATTCATGAATATCAGGCATGCCTGAATTTTGAAGATAAAAAATACGACTTATTATATGGCACAGATGAAATGTTGCTAAGTGCGCTTGCAGTGGGCGCTAAAGGATATATAGGAAGCACTTACAATTTTATGGCCCCTCTTTATCGTCAATTGAAAGAGAGTTTTGGTAAGGGTGATCTGGATACAGCGCAAGAACTACAGTTGAAATCAGTAAAAATAGTACGAATTATAGTTAAATATGGAGGGTTAGCTGCACAGAAGATGATGATGAAATTAGCTGGAATCGACTGTGGTGATGTACGTCTTCCTCTGCAACCTTTACAAATAGAAGAACAAAAGTCCCTGGAAAAAGATTTACGACAAATAGGATTTTTTGATGGTGTCTTTGAAGAAAAAGAAGTGAATTGACAAAAGAATCAAAAAAGGGAAAAATGAAATTATTTATTGAAAAATAAAAAGAAGAAGTTATGGCCTCATATCCCACCATTCAACAGCTTTTTGATTTAACCGGCAAAGTCTTCCTGGTAGCTGGCGGTGCCCATAACCTGGGCCGGGATATGGCAATGGCGCTGGCCGAGGCAGGAGCAAACGGTGTAATCACTTCGCGCAATGAAAACAATGCCATGGCCACTGCGAAAGAAATTAGCGAGGCGACGGGGCAGAAAATACTTGGCTTATCACTCGATGCCACCATGGAGGATGATGTAGTACGCGTCTTCAATAGCATAACACAGAATCTGGGAGAAATTGATATACTGGTCAATTCCGTGGGCGGCGGAGCCTCGCAAGGCGCTTCTACCCAATTTGAAGAACAACCCTTAAATGAGTGGAAATTGCTACATCAGACCAATCTTACTGCCACTTATCTTCTTTGCAAACAGGCCTCTTCAAGGATGAAAAAACGAGGCAGTGGTTCGATCATTAATGTTGCCAGCATTGCTGGTATCATCGGACGCGATCGTCGGGTTTATCCTCCAGAAATGTCTCCTCAATCTGTTGGCTATGCTTCTGCCAAAGCAGGCGTAATCGGATTGACCATGGATTTGGCAGCGTATTTAGGGCCTGATGGCGTTAGAGTAAATGTGATTTCCCCAGGTGGATTTGAACGTGGACAGCCGCAATCATTTATCAAAGCCTATTCTGATAAAGTTCCGTTGCGGCGCATGGGACGTGATGGTATCGATTTAAAAGGTGTTGTATTGTTTTTAGCCAGTGAAGCATCGGCCTATGTTACCGGCCACAATTTAGTGGTGGATGGAGGGTTTACGATTTGTCAATAAGGAATTTTTTTAAGTTAAAATAAAAGAGTTTCATCTTGGATCTGGCTTTGGTAATTATCGATTTGTAAAGTTGTAAGAATAAGAATTGTATGTTTATGAAGAATAAAACACGTGTATTGATTGTTGGTCTCGGCTCTATTGGCCGAAGACATGCCAGGCTGCTATCTGGACGTACCGATGTAGAATTGCATATCTGTGATACCGTTCCGGAAAACCGTTCTCAAACTTTGGGATTACTTCTGAATTCGCCTGCAGGCACTTATTCCGTATTCTCAGAGGCGATAAAAGCTAAACCGGATATAGCTTTTATCTGTGTACCTAACCACTTGCACGTACCATTGGGCTTACAGGCAATTGAAGAAGGGGTAGATGTCTTTGTAGAAAAGCCCATTTCCGATTCACTCGATGCTGCCCGCAATTTAGTAGATGCGGCAGAATCCAGTGGACGATTTTTGCAAGTGGGTTATATGCTGCGTCTTGATGAGGGTTTGTGTAAATTAAAAAAAATAGTCGAAACAGGAGGCGTGGGAAATTTGGTTGGGGGGCGTGCCATGATTGGTACCTATATCACACTGCTCAATGCTAAAAGCCCTGATCGTATTAATCAACTCAATAGCCTGATTGTAGATTACACACACGAGCTCGATTTTATCAGATGGTTTTTTGGCGATGTTACAGATGTGATGGCAATGAGTTCACAAATAGGGGATATGGGATTAAAGCCACAACCCAATGTGTTTCAAATGATTTTAAAAATGAACAATGGCGCTTTAGTTCAGGTTCACATGGATTATGTGCAGTTTCCGCAACGACGGCTCTTTGAAATTTATGGCGACCGGGGTACCCTGATTTATGATTTCATGAGTGGTGAAATACGTCATTTTCGTTTTCAGCAGGAATATAAATGGGAAGATATGAGTGTGGCTCCGATAATGGAGCGCTGGGATGATCTGTTTCGCAAAGAGCATGAGGCCATTTTGTCGGCACGAGCAAATGGAGCCGCTCCTTTAGTATCAGGTAGTGATGGTTTACGGGCGCTTGAAATTGCTGAACGAGCTATTATGATAGCAGATCGGGCAAAAAAGATATGATTGACTAAAAAGATATTGGATACAAATGAACCCTAAAGTATTAATAACAAGAAAAGTCCCTAATAACTGGATTACAGAATTAGAGAATCTTGCAGATGTTACCATCTGGAATAAGAAGGATCATTTTCTCATGCCACGCAAAGATCTGCTTCTCCAAATAAAACAGTACGATGCCTTAATCAACTTTGCCGAAGTAAAAGCCAATGAAGAGTTTGTAGAATGTGCTCCTAAACTTAAAATCATCGCCAATTGTTCGATCGGTTTTGATAATTTGAATTTACCCTTACTTACTTCACATGGTATCTGGGCGAGCAATGCTCCCGGTTTTTTTAATTACCCTGTGGCAGAGTATGTTTTTGCCGGAATTCTTACCATCTCAAGAAGGTTGTTAGAAGCGGATGATTTTGTTAGAAAAGGCAAATGGCAAGCCTTTGAACCTGGCAGGTGGGATGGCGTTAGTTTAAAAGAAAAGACAGTGGGTATTATAGGATTAGGGACAATAGGAAAAGAACTCTGGTTAATGGTAAAAGCAATGGGGGCAAAAGTTATTTACTATACACCGAAACCCGGGAAGGCAGAGGGATGGACTCCCTTTGAAGAACTGGTAAGTAGTTCAGATGTCATTTCCATTCATGTTCCCCTTACTCCTAAAACGGTGAATCTATTCAATGAAAAAGTAATGGCAAAAGCGAAACAAGGAGTGATAATTGCCAATACGTCAAGAGGCTCAATCCTTGATCAGGCGGCATTGGTTGAGGCTCTCAGGTCGGGTAAAGTAGGGGGTGCGGTCCTTGATGTTTTCCGGGACGAACCTAATGTGCCGGGTGAATTATACCAGATGAAAAATGTGCTTTTGACACCGCATATTGCCGGTGGCACCCAATCTGCGAGAGAAGCTTGTGTGAAAAGAGCAGTTCAAAATGTGGTTGCTGTATTGAAGAACAATAAACCCCTTAACGCTTTAAATGACCTTCTGTTATGATTATAGACAGAATAGAGCTTTTTAAGATTCCTCCCCGCTGGTTGTTTGTAAAAATAACGACCAGTTCGGGCATTACCGGCTGGGGAGAACCGGTTGTGGAAGGAAAGGCTGATAGTGTGTATGCTATCGTGAAAGAAATGGAACCATACCTGCTGGGGAAAAATGCCCACCAGGTAGAGGATATTTTCCAGGTATTGACGAAAGGAGGATTTTACCGCGGCGGCATCCTCTTAATGAGCGCCATTTCAGGTATTGAACAGGCGCTTTGGGATATCAAAGGGAAAGCCCTTGGAGCGCCTGTGTATGAGTTAATGGGCGGAGCGGTAAGAGATAAAATGAGGATATATGCCTGGATAGGCGGAGATAATCCGGAAGATGTATCGCAGCAAGCAAAAAAGCGAATAGATGCAGGATTTACAGCCGTAAAAATGAACGTGGCCGGCCAGTTGGAGGTGCATCTCAGTCTTAAAAAAATAAAAGCAATAAAGAATACTATCCGGATGGTGAGGGAAGCTATTGGAGATGAAAATGACCTGGCAATAGATTTTCATGGACGCGTTCATAAAAACATGTCGGGAAGGTTGATGAAAGAGCTGGAGGAATTTTCCCCTATGTTTTATGAAGAGCCTTTACTTCCTGAGCATGGTAAATCGTTTCGACAATTAAACGGTGTAACCTCTATTCCAATTGCGGCGGGCGAACGGCTCGCCGGAAGGGAAGCTTTTAAGGACCTGATTTACTATGCTGACATCGACATCCTGCAGCCCGATATAAGCCACGTA
>DATCWN010000130.1:0-2201 GCA_036566285.1 Hanamia sp. | reverse complement strand
TATTGCTCGAGGTCAAAATTTTCTACGATTTCTTCTCCGTTAATAACAGCACCTGTTGATATTTTCGGTGCTTTTTTGCCAACTAAACTCATGATAACTATTGATTTTTATTATTATAAATATAAATTTATTTCAGGGTGCAAAGGTAACTCACTTTGACAGTTGTTTGGGTGGCGAAAATGGGGAAATTCGTTAAAATGTTCTTTAAAGTTTTGGGAAGAACAAAATGGAGTATGTAGCTTAACTACACCCGTTACTTAAATAAAACAAGCCGGCAAAATTACCGGCTTGCTCTAAATTTTTTTAGAAAATACCTTTTAATATAGATAATCCATTGCTATCAAATCATTAGGGTTGAAATCACGATTACCGCCGTTTGAACAAGATAACATAAATGACTCTGCGTCAAAGCCGGAAGGAGTTCCCGGTATCAGGATTGCACCAATTTTACCAGCTCTCTCATTAGATTTACGACCGCCGCAACTCAATGCTCTATTAAAATAATCGGTATGGCGGAATCCAATGCAGTGGCCCATTTCATGCTGAATAACCGAAGTAACATAATCAAGGTTCGGATTGCTGCCATAAGCCTGAACATTTGTATTTAACTGAATTTGGTTGTAAGGGTTGCCGCCTGATGGAAAACCAGATGAACCTAATGTAATGTAACCACCCGAAGGCCCTTGATTAAAACCAAAAATATCAATGTTACCGCCGGAAGCAACACGTTGAAACGTCAATCTCTTATTAGGAAGGGCATTATAACGGGCAAGGGCAGCGTTGGTAGCATCTGACCAAACTTGCGAAGAGGTCAATGTTCCTGATACAGAAACGGTAATTACCCTTGGCAAAGAAGTTACCAGGTTAGTAGTCCGGTACTGCTCCACATTGGCAATCAGCAATGTGGGCGAAGTACTTTGTTCAGTAAGATTCTGATCAGTAAGAATAATGTCCCCTTCTACCAAGTAGCCATTAGCAACTTTATGTACATTTTCTGTACTAAAGCCTTGTGCCGCTATTTTGTCCAGCACAGAAGTGGAAACTTCCTGTTTTGCAATCAAGTTTTCCCGTTTGCAGGAAACAGCAAATAAGCTAATACTTACAAGCGTTAAAAAGACTTTTGAAAATGATTTCATTTGTTTTGTGGATTTTGATTAATAAAAAATTCGTGGTATAAATGTATCCGAATTAATTTTATGTTAATACTTTGCAAGCCTATATTTTTCAAAAATGTGCAAAACTTTATCACTCTATTTTCTGTTGATGTTTCTATGCGTTTGTTGTGCAGCACAACAAATGGATTCTTCATACAGAAAATATTCAGATACTATTTCTCCAACACATTTTCATGATTTTTATGTACTTCAGATTAATGAGGCTGCAACGCGGGAATTTAGAAACATGCTCAGTTTATTATCTGTAAGAAAATTATCTGACTCTGTTTTTATAATTGATAAAAAAACTTTTAAAAGTTTTTCAGATAGGTCTTTTATTAAAAAATCAGCGCCTGCTAATAATCAATGGAAACTTTCGCCATCAGTGAATACTTTAGGCGTTGCTTCACGTGATTTAAAAATTATTCGCCGGTTTACGATACAAATAAAAAATAAAACATTCCTGGATGAACTGTATGCTAAACAACCGGAATTAAAACAAAGAATTTCAGTCTTACCGGAACAAAATATCATTTCAATACTCACCGACTATCATCAAATTCAAAAGTTATTTTTAAATGACGCCCGGGTATTATTTATTGATGTAGTAAGCCAAAATCCGAAAGAAGAATCAGCAATCTCAGGCTTTGATCTTTCAGCCAATAAAATAAATGTAGTACACAGTCAATACCCATTGATAAATGGCCTGGGCCAACATGCATCTATCAAAGAAGATTATTTTGATACCACAGACATTGACTTAAAAGGAAGATATGATGGCTCTCCACTGGCATCAAAAAACATTTCCAACCATGCCAATTTTATGGCAACAATTATTGCCGGCGCGGGAAATTCAATCTGGTATGCAAAAGGAGCGGCATGGCAGGCAAACGTTTCATCATCATCTTTTGAATCCATTTTACCTGATGCAGATGCGTATTATAAACAACAAAACATCTCAGTCCAAAATCATTCTTACGGAACTGTTGTAGAAAATAATTATGGTTTAAATGCCGTGGCTTTTGATAAAAGCGCTAATGATAATCA
>DATCWN010000418.1:0-4093 GCA_036566285.1 Hanamia sp. | reverse complement strand
TTCCTGCGATACTTTTGTGTATTTCCACTATCGGTTTGTACGGAGGAGGCGTCGTTTTCAATGATGTATTTGATGCGGCATTAGATAAAATAGAAAGGCCCGAAAGGCCCATCCCCAAAGGAATTGTAACGATAACTGAAGCGGCAATACTTGGTAGCATTCTGTTATTAGCAGGAATCATAGCGGCCGCATTGGTGAGTAAAGAATCCTGCTTACTGGCTATATCCATTGCCGTTGCTGCTCTTGTTTATAATAAATGGTCGAAGCATCATGTATTGGCAGGCCCTTTAAATATGGGATTGTGCCGCGGTTTGAATCTTTTATTGGGCATCAGTGTGGTAGTATCTTCCTTGTCTGAATGGTGGTTTCTTGCTATCGTTCCCATTATTTATATAGCAGCTATTACCATGATTAGCAGGGGCGAAGTGCATGGTGGAAGTAAAAGGACTTTATACGTTGCCGGCTTGCTTTACTGCATGGTGATTACAGCCATTCTTTTGCTGTCGTACACCAAAGGAATGTTGTGGGGAACAATTATTTTTTTACTCCCGTTTGCCTGGATGATTTTTACGGCTTTAATAAAAGCCATCCGTACACCCGCACCACAGAATATTGGCAAGGCCGTTAAAGCAGGTGTCATCGCACTGATCCTGATGAACGCCGCCTGGGCTGCGGCATTTGGAATGACAGGCCTGGCTTTCTTAATAATACTTTTGTTACCATTATCTTTATGGCTGGCAAAAATTTTTGCAGTTACCTGATGAGTTGTTTCAATAGAGATATCCTGTTTAAATGAATTTTACACCTTTTTGAAGTATTTGATTTTATGAATTACCTGGAGCAATCGTTTAATATAAAGTTTGATTACAAGGTTTATTTTACCTCCGATATTTTTCATCGTTCCAATAATGATTTTGAAAGTTTTTTAAAAACACATGTTGAGCCGGGAACTCTTCAGAAAATTTTATTTGTTATTGATGATGGCGTTTTAAATACGCATCCTGACCTGCCAGATAAGATTAAATCTTATTTTAAAATTCATAATTCTGTTTCTCTTATTGAGAAGATACTTATAATACCCGGGGGTGAGGCGGCTAAAAATAATTCTCAGTCTTTTGATGCTCTTATTGAAGCGATAGATACTTATGGAATTGATCGTCATTCCTATGTCGCTGCTATTGGCGGAGGATCTGTTTTGGACCTGGCTGGATTTGCTGCTGCTATATCGCATAGAGGTATTAAACATATTCGCATACCCACCACCATTTTATCACAAAATGATTCCGGGGTAGGTGTGAAAAATGGGATTAATTATAAGAATAAAAAAAATTTTCTCGGCACTTTTTCTCCGCCCGTAGCCGTTTTTAATGATGATTCTTTTCTGTCAACTTTGAGTAAAAGAGATTGGCGTTCCGGTATTTCGGAAGCCATAAAAGTGGCGCTTATTAAAGATGCTGATTTTTTTTATTGGATTGAAACGAATGCTGCAGAACTAATGAATAGAAATCTCCCGGTAATGAATTACCTGATCAGGCATTGTGCCCAATTGCATTTGCAGCATATAGCCTCTGGCGATCCTTTTGAACTCGGATCTTCAAGGCCGCTGGACTTCGGCCATTGGAGTGCCCACAAATTGGAACAGTTATCTGGTTTCCAGATATTGCATGGAGAAGCAGTAGCCATGGGTATTGCATTGGATAGCATTTATTCTGCTTTATCAGGGCGATTACATGGGCAAAAAGCCAAAAGAATTATTCAGCTATTAATAAATCTTGGTTTTGAAATCACCAATCCTTGGTTACAGATCAGAGAAGACAATAGTGAGATATTGCAGGGGTTACAAGAATTTAGAGAGCACCTGGGAGGGCGCCTAACCATTATGTTACTTACTGATATCGGGCATGGTGAAGAAGTTTATGAAATGGATATTTCTTTACTTAAACAGGCTTCTCAGAAATTGCAGGTTTATCAACAGGAAGCGCTGTGAATAAGATAAAAAACTGTAAATATGCTTACTAAATCCGGCCATTTAACTTATTGCACTAATATCCACGCCGGTGAAAGCTGGCCGGATCATTTTGCTGCTTTGCAAAATTATTTCCCTTCTATAAAAAATCAGGTTTCTCCTAAAAGCCCAATGGGGATTGGCTTACGGCTTTCTAACGAAGCAAGTATGGAGTTGATAAAAGAAGAAAATCTGAATAATTTCAAACAATGGTTACAAGAAAATAATGCTTACGTGTTTACGATGAATGGTTTTCCCTATGGAAATTTTCACCGCACCAAAGTGAAAGAAAAGGTTCATACTCCCGACTGGTTAACAGAGGATAGAGTTGCCTATACCAACAGGCTTTTCAATATTTTAGTTTCATTACTTCCTGAAGGGATGGATGGAGGCATTTCTACTAATCCGATCAGTTACAAGCATTGGTTCCAGACTCCTGAGAAATTCCAGGCCGCCAAAAAATCAGGAACTGAAAATATGATTCGTATTGTTGAAAATTTAATTCAGATACATAAAAATACCGGGAAAATATTGCACCTGGATGTAGAACCCGAACCAGATGGAATGCTTGAAACCGGGGATGAATTTATTCACTGGTTTGAAAATGATTTATTGAAAACGGGTATTCCGTTGATCGAAAAGAAATTAAATATTTCATCAGAGGAAGCAGAAGAATCAATCAGGCAACATCTTCGTTTATGCTATGATGTTTGTCATTTTGCAATAGGATATGAGCCACATCAAAAGGTTATTGAGCAATTATGGCAACGCAAAATAAAAGTTGGAAAAATTCAGATCAGCGCGGCGTTAAAGGCTTTGATAAATCCTGAAAATAAAAGTAAGATTAAAGAATCTTTTGTGCATTTTAATGAACCGACGTACCTGCACCAGGTAGTTGCAAAAATGAATGATGGAAAGTTATGGAGGTATCCCGATCTTCCTGAAGCCATTAACGACAATCAGGATGATGAAGTGAAAGAGTGGCGCGCACATTTCCATGTACCCGTTTTTGCAGGAGACTTTGGTTTATTAGCTTCCACGCAGGATGAAATTAAAGAAGTGCTGACGATTCAAAAAAATAATCCTTTTACTCAACACCTTGAAGTAGAAACTTATACTTGGGAAGTACTTCCGCAGGATTTAAAACTGCCGATAGGGGAAAGTATCTGCAGAGAACTTAAATGGGTGCAACAGATTTTAGATTGATTCATTAACTTAAAATATCCATGAATAAAACAGTTGTCATAGATGTGGTGGGGCTTTCTTCTTCTTTAATAGGCACACATACTCCTTTTCTTAAAAATTATATCCAGAAGAAAAATCTCAGTACAATTGATCCTATGCTACCTGCGGTAACCACTGCTGTTCAATCAACTTATGTTACTGGCCAGTGGCCTTCGGAGCATGGAATAGTAGGTAACGGTTGGTATAGCAAAGAAGATTGTGAAATAAAATTCTGGAAGCAGTCAAACAAATTGGTGCAGGGTGAAAAAATTTGGGAAAAAGCGAAAAAGATAGATCCTGGTTTTACGTGTGCGAAAATGTTTTGGTGGTATAATATGTATTCCTCGGCGGATTATGCTGTAACGCCACGTCCCAATTACCTTGCTGATGGAAGGAAAATCCCTGACTGTTATTCGCACCCTGCAGAATTGCGTGATGAATTGCAGGAGAAGCTGGGGCAGTTTCCTTTATTTCAATTTTGGGGGCCTGGCGCCAATATTAAGTCTACGCAATGGATAGCAGATGCATCCATGCTTACAGATGAAAAATACAATCCTACTCTCTCATTGATTTATCTTCCACATCTTGATTATTGTCTGCAAAAATTTGGCCCTGATTTTTCAAAAATCTCAAAAGAATTAAATGAGATAGACCAGGTAGTAGCCTCCTTAGTGAATTATTACGAAAAGAAAAACGCGCGTATCATTATCCTTTCAGAATATGGCATTGCGCCGGTCAGTCACCCGATTCATATCAATCGTTTATTGCGTGAACACGATTTACTGGCCATAAGAGTTGAAAGAGGTTTGGAATTACTTGATCCCGGCGCCTCAAAAGCCTTTGCTGTAGCGGATCACCAGGTGG
>DATCWN010000342.1:0-3570 GCA_036566285.1 Hanamia sp. | reverse complement strand
GTATCTGTTGTGCCGCCAGGTGCAGTGCAGAGTAGCTATGTACGGATAGGATAAACGCTGAAAGCATCTAAGCGTGAAACCAACCTCAAGATGAGTTTTCTTTTAAGGGTCGTCAAAGACTATGACGTTGATAGGCTACAGATATAAAGGCAGTAATGTCAAAGTCGAGTAGTACTAATTGCCCGTAAGCTTTATTTTTTATTTTATTTACTATTTATTGGTATTACAACTTTCCCTTTATGTTAATTTATTAGTCATAAGTAGCAGGTCGCAAGTAACAAGATAGTCTGTTCTTTCTTGATACTTGATACTAAAAATCCTGATACTTTCTTGGCAACCTCTTTATGGTGGTTTTGCCGAGGGTGTTCACCTCTTCCCATACCGAACAGAGAAGTTAAGCCCCTCATGGCCGATGGTACTGCACAAAAATGTGGGAGAGTAGGTAGCTGCCATATTTATTCAAACCCTTTCAGTTAATTCTGAGAGGGTTTTTTGGTTTATACATTTCCTGATGATAATTCTATAATTTCAGTAGGTAGTACTGTTCCTCACAATTCGGAATGGGTTAAAGTTTAAGAAATTAAGGTGAGGCATTTGATATAGAAATTGCTATAACTATACCTAATTTAAAATAAATTTAGGTTGCAATAAAGATATGCTCATTCCCGAAGCCCACTTTTCTCGCCAACAACTCTGAAACTATCACCACACCTATTATACACTGGAAAAATCTGATTGCATTCTTGATTGGAATTGGACCAAATAGTGGAACCTTTGATTTATACTGCCTTCATTCTCTAAAGTAATATTATTAAATGAACAAAATCCCAGCGATTGATTATTATGAAATCTCCTTTTTACGAAACGAAAAACTTTGTTTTTTTACTTAAACTCCCCAATCAAACATCCCGAAACATTCCATGCACTAAAACTGTTCCCTTCAGGTTTACCCAAAGGGATGGCGATTTTAAAAGCATGTTTTCCTGGTGACAGATTTTCTAATGGAATATAAACCGGGTTGGTAGTAGTACCAGGGCACCAGTTGGAACGGCTCAGGTCTGATGAGGATAGGCCATCGCCGAAATTGCCAGAGGAAGGATTACTCATTCTATAAGTGCCACAGTCTGTTCTCCAGGGAATAAAGCTATAAACCCTTTTGCCATCCACAAATATTTCGTTCAGCTTCTGATTGAATTCATCACCATTGCCCCATCCGCCATGCCCGGTAGTAATATACCGCAGGGTAAGATTTTTCAACCCCTCAGGAATGTTTACCGAAACAGTGAGTGAGTCATTGTCAAACATGGTTCCATAATTTTGGCCGGCCATCTCCATAAGATTTAGGGTATTGAACAGCGGCTCAATCCAATTGCTTTTCTTCATGCTGTCTGTTCGTTTTGGGTGAAGCTCCAAATTGAGATTAATGATGTGGCCGCCTTTGTCATAATTACCAATGAAAACGCCAATCCATACTTCGCCTTTCAACCGTGGCAACAGATCGGTAATGTCTTGTTCATAATTGACTGAGTCGGCCCAATTATATCCCTTGATCTTTGATCGTTCATTGAAATGGCGGACGCCAAATGGTGTGAAGAAACGCATCAGTTCCAATGGTGGCAGATATTGTTGGGTTTCTACCACGCCCTGGTATTCCTTTCCCTGCTTATCCCTGTATAACGGTAATGCGTGTACGCTTTTATTCAGGCCGGTTAAAAAAGAAATTTCCCGGTCAGTCGGGATAATGAAAACGCTGCCCGTGCGGTCGTAAGCATCGCCATTAGAATACTGAGTAAGATGCGCAAATACTGAAAAGTTACCTTCTTCCGGCAGTTTTATTTTTTTCAAAACAAGCGTTCCACCAGCATAACGGTAGGTAACATTTTCAAGGTTGTTGGCGGGGTTTGTGATTGAGTCGGTAAAATTGATTTGCTGTTGAGAAAACACAGAGATCGTTGTAAACCTGTTGTCAATTTCTTTACGATGATAAGTGGCTTCATCCACTATCTCTCCTAAATTTTTAGGTAAATTCACTTCCGCATCATTCACTTTTCGCAGTTGAACTTTAGTCGCATAAGTTTCAAAATTTCCATTCCTTATCGTCTTTAAAATTAATCCTAAGCCAGGGGCAATACTCAGGCTGGGACTGCCTTTTATCGGCAGATCATTGGTAAACCATATCTCTATGGTGTTGGAACGGATGATGACTTTGGCTTTTTTGCAATGATATCCTAAGATAATTGCAGTGTCGCCGGTAAGCGTTGCTTTTTCGTAATCAGAAAAAGGTGTTTTCAATGTATAGCGGCTATTGTCTTTTAAAGTAAGTATTTGGTAAGTTGCCTGCTGGTTGTAATCAATATATTGTCCTTCCTTTCTTTGCTGGTTAGTTTCCTGCACCAGGCGTGCCATATTATTTTTAAAAAATAGTTGCAATGGTGGCTGGCCTTTCATTTCTTTTCCATTGCTTCGGAAAGAATAAGTAACCACACCTTCATCAGCAGCAATGGTTTTTGGGGTTGTTTGGGCAAAAAGTATATTCAGGCTGATTGTTGCTATAATAGCCAACGACAGGTATTTTTTATAAACGTACTGCATGGCGAAATGCGATTGAATAATCAAAGCTATTTTGAAAATAGGGAAGTGGAAAGAAAAATATTTTGAAATTATTGCCACGTTTTAGAATAAGTTTGTTTTACTACCAGCGAAGTAATAAGTTTATCAACATGAATCAATTAGAAATTAGAGCATTAGCAAAACTACTCTGGAACTACCACCACACCAATGGCACACTTGAAAAATCGGACTGCATTCTTGCTCTCGGCAGCCACGATCTTAGAGTTGCGGAGCGGGCTGCGGAATTGTATTTACAAGGCTGGGCGCCATTGGTTATAATGTCGGGTGGCCTGGGAAATTTTACCCAGGGAATCTGGAAAGAAAAAGAAGCGGACAAATTTGCTGCGATTGCCATTCAAAAAGGAGTGCCTGAAAAGAATATTTTAATTGAAAATAAATCAACCAATACCGGGGAAAATATTTTATTTACCCAAAAGCTATTGGCAGAAAAGGGATTGAATCCACAAAGCTTTATTGTGGTCCAAAAGCCTTACATGGAACGCAGATCTTATGCTACTTTTAAAAAGCATTGGCCGGATAAAAAACTGGTGGTTACCTCGCCACAAATTTCTTTTGAAGAATATCCGACCGATGAAATACCAATGGAAAGGGTCATTAATATTATGGTGGGCGATTTGCAAAGAATTAAAAGGTATCCTGAAATGGGTTTTCAAATTTACCAGGATATTCCAGATGATGTTTGGGATGCCTGCAAAAGTCTTATAGCACTTGGGTTTGATAAACATTTAATGAAAGAATAGTTGCTGATTTATCTCCAGGATCTTTGGCTTTTCGGTAATCTTTTTTTTCTGTCAAATGGTTTTTTCTTCTTTCCAAAACTCTCTTCTGATACCATTTAGTAAATCACTTTTCAGTATTTCATGGTCACCACGCTGTAATGCCTGTAGCGCGGAAAAGTGGACGATATTAAGAATGGACGCGCCGCTCAGTTCATACTGT
>DATCWN010000135.1:0-2626 GCA_036566285.1 Hanamia sp. | reverse complement strand
AGAATTCCGGTCTTTTCAATCCGGTAAAAAGGCAACGAAGTAAAAAGACTGTTGTAAAGTTGAAATTTTAACCCAACGTAGTTTTTGAAATGCTGCAACCCCAGTGAGGCGTGATTGTCCATGAGAGATATTAAGAATTATAAATGAAGAATTATGAGTTACAAATTAAGAAATCCGGAGTTTGAAAAGTTAATGATTGGCATCTGAGGGTTTTTTATGAAGAAATTATTTTTTAATCTCAGCGTTACTTCTTTTTTTGAAACAAACCCAGGGAGCAATCCA
Organism: Hanamia sp.; assembly: GCA_036566285.1. GTDB lineage: Bacteria > Bacteroidota > Bacteroidia > Chitinophagales > Chitinophagaceae > Ginsengibacter. The sequence goes on along the minus strand of DATCWN010000135.1, from coordinate 2,344 downwards.
ATAATTGTACAGTTTTGAATGCTTTTCATTCTTATTTTTTGCGATAAAGTTAGTAAAAATTAAGAAGTTCTTTTTTGGTTCTTGTGGCGGAGAGGTAATTATAGATAGAAATTTACTTTTTTAAATTTCAATTTTACGTTCAATTTGTTTACTTTCGGCCTCTTTATTTTGATGACCAGCCATTTCCATAACAACCATTTATCCTCTCACGAAATGATTATTATTTCCTGCATCACTCCTATTATTTCAACCCGCAAGGGTTAAACTTTCTTATATCATCCAGTGGGCTTCTTAGCTTTTTTTTCAAAAAAACATACATTCAATTATTTACGCTTTCACTTAGTTAATTATAAATATGCAAGTCTTAAAGTTCGGTGGCAGTTCAGTAGCCAATGCCGGTAATATCAATAAAGTAATTTCAATTTTACAAAATGCTGCACAAAATGATGTGCAGGTTATTGTGGTTCTTTCCGCATTTGGCGGCATTACGGATGCATTGATTGAAGCAGCAAATCTTGCTTCTAAAGCAGATATTTTGTATGAAGAAAGATTAAATCTTATTGAGCATCGTCATTTATCTGCAGTAAAAGAATTAATTCCTCTTGATAAACAAAGCGGTGTTTTAAGCATGGTAAAAAAGCTTTGTAATGAAATAGAAGATATTTGTAAAGGTGTCTTTTTGCTCAAAGAATTGTCTCCACATACCAAAGATTCTATTACCAGTTATGGAGAAATATTATCCACCCATATTTTTTCTGCCAAATTAGATTCTTCAGGTATAAAAAATACCTGGAAAGATGCAAGGGAGCTCATTACTACCAATTCTGAATTTGGCAGAGCCAGCGTTGAGTTTACAGAAACCAACAAAAAAGTGAAAGAATATTTTTCTTCGGCAAAGCCGGGGTTTTATATTCTCCCGGGTTTTATCGCTTCGGATAAAAACGGGAACACCACCACTTTAGGTAGAGGAGGTTCCGACTATACTGCTTCCATTCTTGGCGCAGCGCTAAAGGCTTCTGTAGTTCAAATATGGACAGATGTTTCGGGCATGATGACCGCTGACCCGGGATTGGTTTCTCATGCAAAAATTATTAAGCATATTTCTTATGAAGAAGCCATGGAGCTATCTCATTTCGGTGCAAAGGTTATTTACCCGAGAACGATACAGCCTGTTATGAGCCAGGGGATTCCTATTTTGATAAAAAATACTTTTTCTCCTGCAGATGAGGGAACAAGAATTCAAAATGAAATTCATACCAATGGCAACAGCATCCGCGGAATATCCAGCATTAATAATGTGGCGCTGCTGAGCCTGCAAGGCGCCGGCATGGTGGGCATTCCGGGATTTTCAAAGAGATTATTTGAAGCATTATCCAATGCAAAAATCAATGTGATTCTCATTACCCAAAGTTCCTCGGAATATTCTATTTGCGTGGGTATTGAAAGCGCGTTTGCCGACAGGGCAAAAGAAATTATTGATGATGCCTTTTCTTATGAAATAGAAACAAAGAAAGTAGAACCTCTTTTTGTTGAAAAATCGCTGGCAATCATTGCGGTGGTGGGTGACAAAATGAAAAACCATCCGGGTATTAGTGGAAAAATGTTTGGCGCCTTAGGCCGCAATGGTGTAAATGTAAGAGCCATTGCACAAGGATCTTCAGAAAGAAATATTTCTGCTGTGATTGCGATGGGCGATGTAAAAAAAGCCATCAATGTTTTGCACGAAGAATTTTTTGAAACTACTTATAAGCAGGTAAATCTTTTTATAACCGGAACAGGAAATGTGGGCGGAAAATTATTGGCGCAACTGCAACATGAGCATCAAAGCCTGCGCGATCATTTGCGGTTGCAGGTTCGTGTGGCTGGAATTGCCAACAGCAAAAAGATGGTATTCAACGACAAGGGAATTGATCTTTTAAAATGGAAAGATGTTTTAGAAGAAGGAGATACCATGGATCTTGAGGAATATATAGAGATCATCCGTGAAAAGAATCTGAGGAACTCGGTTTTTATAGATGTTACTGCAAACGATAAAATTGCAAAATCGTACGATCATTTTTTGAAAAAAAGTATTTCTGTAGTGGCTTGTAATAAAATCGCCTGTTCATCTTCTTACGATTATTATAAAAAACTCAAAGACCTTTCAAGAGAATTCAATGCGCTCTTTCTTTTTGAAACCAATGTAGGTGCCGGACTGCCGGTAATTGGCACTTTAAATGATCTATTGCGCAGCGGCGATAAAGTAAACAGGATTGAGGCGGTATTAAGCGGCACACTTAATTTTGTTTTCAATAATTATACCGGAGAAAAAAGTTTTGCAAAAGTAGTAAGGCAGGCGCAGGAC
>DATCWN010000084.1:0-3122 GCA_036566285.1 Hanamia sp. | reverse complement strand
AAGGGCCACCGGGAATTGTAATCTCATCGGTGTAAAAAGCAAATACATACACGCTGTCGAAGATGATTGTTACTGCCTTCCTGCAATTAAAGCCTGCTATAATCCTGTTTTCATTGGTGATTTTCCATTGCAGTTTTGGTATAGAATCTTCTACATTAAAATTATTGCCATACACATTTTTTTGCTTGTTGTATTTACCGGTGTTGTAATCGTAATACCACACATTTTCCTCATCGCTTTTCCTCAAATACTGGGGCACTTTTTTTGACTGCTCATCCCAATGATCAAATTGGTAAATGCTTTTATTATCTGCAAAAGTAAAATTGCAGTATCCTGTTTTAAATTGTGGGAGTTGGAGTTGATCTTTAAGCATATTTTCAAACGAACCGTTACCCATTGTCTTTTTGATATTCGATTTTACTTCGTATTCAATCACGGCTTTACTTATAAATTGTTGTGCGTGTACGCATGCCTGTGAGGAAAAGATAATTATCAAAGAAAATATTTTTTTCATACCTGCTTTTTTAAAAGTCTATTTTGCTTTTGATGCTTTATTTTTAAAATCCCATGTGAATCCAACCATGAAATATCTTTTTAAACGATCGTTCGTTACCTCGGAATACGTGTCGCTATAAAAATTTCTTTGTATGCCAATATTCTGATTCAGAATATCGCGCACTGAAATATATGCGGTGAATTCATCATTATGGAAAGTACGTTGCAGCCTGGCGCCCCACTGGGTGGAATTAAGGTTGTCTGTAAACTGCAGAGTTTTTTGCTGCGTGCTTAACTGAAGGTCGGAAATAATTGACCATACTTTTTTATAATATACCGTTGCATTTACATAAAGCGTATTGGTATTGTAATGAATTTTTGTATCGTTTTGAGAAGTAGTATTTGAATTATAACTAAACTCATCCCTGATAGAGAAATCATATTTTCTCTCTTTTGATTTATACAGTGAAATATAAGTACCCGGAGTAAATGTTTTTGAAAAGCTTTTCTTATTATTTATAATACCAGCATATTTATTATAGCTTAGCCGCGGCCCCGTATAAAACCTCAAATCAAGTTTCTTTATCTTGAAGCCTATTCCGCCATATAAGTTTAGCGATATGTTTCCGTTTGTGTTAATTGGCTGTGTAACGGTTTTGCCAGAGTCAAGATTAATGATACGATTGTTAGTTATTGCATTGCTTGTTGTTCTTATATTAATAGACTGATAAAACTGAAAATCTTTTAGAAAGTTGTATGAGCTATGCTGCACATTGAATGAATTGGTGAAGGATGGCTTCAAATCAGGGTTGCCTATATATTGATTAAAATAGTCGTTATTGTTTCTTAAAGGCTGCAACTGGTTAATAGATGGCTGCGATGTATTGCCCGAGTAATTAAACCTGATGTTATGATTAGGCTTGTAGGTGTACGTGACATTTGCGGAAGGATAAAAATTCACATAATTGCGGATATAATCTTTGTTGAAAGTAAGGTCTTTTAAATCAAAATTGGTAAAGCCAAAGCCCGACCCGATATTTATTTTCCATTTCTTGTTGGCAAAATTTAACCTCGTAGATGGTATATTCTGAATAATATTTTGTTGGAACTGATTGGATAAAGAATCAACAACAGATTCATATTTACCTGAAAGTGGCGTATAATTATAAGTAAGCTGGTTATTGGTACCATAATTATAAGCAAGCTGATAGGCAAGCTCCAGTGAATATTCTTTGGCTAACGGTTCCGTATAGACGATTTTACCCGACAAGTTTGAGGTGACAGTATTGTAATCCTTCATCTGGTCAAGGTTTTGGCTGCTTGCCGGAGAGCCATCATGATAGGCCTGGTTAAGAGATTTTAAAAAGCTGCTGCCTTCATTATTTAGTATATTCCAGTTTCCCGAGAAAGTTAATGTTCTCCTGCTTTTGTGAAATTTATGCCTGAAAATAAAATTTCCCGATACTGCATTTTTATCATTGATGGTTTGCAGGTTTCTTGAGCTTGTATTCTTTAAAGTGCCAGTATTGCCGGTACTTACAGAGTTTAACATACTCCCGCTTTCTGTATGATAAAAATTAGTATTAGCTGTTATTTTTAATGAATTCATGGAATCGAGCTTCATATCCAAAACACCTCTTATCTTAAAATTATGACGGCCCACATTGTTTACCTGTGTTGAGTTGGTATTTAAAACCGAATCATCCACCTGTGCCTGCGTAAAAGTTTGCGTATGGTTCGTGTATTGCTGACTGTTATATTTGGGTGAAAGATTAAGGTTATACATATCATTCCATTTATTGCTGTATTGCAGGCCCGCATTTACGTTGGTCATATATCCATTTTGCGGATTAATATAAGGCTCATCATCATTGCTGCCCGTCCATTGAAAGTTAACATTACCATCATCATCCAAATTCATACTTATATTATCATTGCCACCATATTTTTGCTCATCCTGCCAGCTAAGTCCATCCTGGCCTGTATTACCACTTAAAACAAAAGCTGATAGTTTTCTTTTTCCTTTAAAAGAACTGAACAGTAAATTTTCATTATACCTGTTTTCGTTATTTTGTTGTGTGCCTCCGGCTACATCCATTTTGCCAAAGTAACCATGTTTACTGTTTTCTTTTAGTTTAAGATTAATTGTCTTTTGTGTTTTGCCATCATCAATTCCGGTAAATTCTGCCTGATCACTTTTTTTATCAAAAACCTGCACTTCTTTTACCGCATCAGCCCTTAAATTTTTAACCTCCATGCCGTGATCATCGCCAAAAAATTCTTCGCCATCTACCAATACTTTTTGTACCGTTTCGCCCATGGCTTTTATTTTACCATCTTTGTCCACCTGAATGCCTGGTAATTTTTTGAGCAATTCTTCTACGTTGGCATTGGCGCTTACTTTAAAGCTGTCAGCAGTATAAACTGTGGTATCTCCCTTAATACGAAATCCTGATCCTGATTTTATAATTACTTCCTGCAATAATTTACTCTTTGAAGTAAGGCTGAGAGGAGGAAGCTCTGTGTCATTTTTTATTTCAATATCGTCCAGCAGGTCTGCAAAATAAGGATGGGTAGTCATTAAAATATACTTGCCCGGATGTACGTCTTTTATAATGAATTTACCT
>DATCWN010000007.1:0-2970 GCA_036566285.1 Hanamia sp. | reverse complement strand
GGGTAACACAACCTTAAATAGTAAGGACGAAAAACAAGAAGCCGGCACCGGGTATTTTAAAAGAAGAATTGATGGGGATAAAGTAAAACCGGAAATGGGAAATATAAATGTTACGGTTTCCTCAACAGCTAACCAATCAACTAATCAACCAATTAACTCTTCTTCCTCCTGGGGTTCTGTTTATTGGCAATACTTTGAAAACTTAGATAAAATTACTTTTTCGGAAACGCCACTGAAGCTTTCTAAAAAAATATTCATTGAAAAAAATACTGATAATGGCCCGGTTTTGATTCCTGTAAATGATGGCGACAATTTGCACATCGGTGATAAAATAAAAGTCCGTATCGAGCTTCGTGTGGATAGAGATATGGAGTATGTGCACATGAAAGATATGCGTGCCTCTGCGATGGAACCCACCAATGTGATTAGCCAGTATAAATACCAGGGCGGACTTGGTTATTACGAAACCACCAAAGATGTAAGCACCAATTTTTTCTTTAGCTATTTAAACAAAGGGACTTACGTTTTTGAATATCCAATGTTCATAACCCATGCGGGAAATTTCAGCAATGGAATTACTACGATTCAATCTATGTATGCACCGGAATTTGCAGCGCATAGTGAAGGGGTGCGGATAAATGTGAAATAAGAAATAAAGGAATAAAATTATTAAGTGTTGCTAACTTTAAAAAAGGGCAACACTTTTTACCTTAATGTCTTTTTTTACCTTAATGTCTTTCTAAAACCTTCCTTTTAGGAAAAAACGATAAGCTATATCTTTGCAGCCATTTAAAAAAATAATTAGTAAATGTACAGAACACACACCTGCGGGGAATTAAGAATTACAGATATCAACAAAGAAATTACACTTTCAGGATGGGTTCAAACCATTCGAAAATTTGGCAGCATCACTTTTATAGATTTAAGAGACAGATATGGAATTACCCAATTATTATTCAATGAAAAATTAACGGAACAATTAGATGCCAATCCATTAGGCCGCGAATTTGTCATCCAGGTGAAAGGAAAAGTTAGCGAGCGCAGCAATAAAAACTCTCATATTCCTACGGGTGATATCGAGATAAATGTTGCTGAATATAAAGTGCTGAACAAATCCGCCGTTCCACCATTTACCATCCAGGACGATACCGACGGCGGCGATGACATCAGGATGAAATATCGTTATTTGGATTTGAGAAGAAATGCAGTAAAGAAAAATATTGAACTGCGTTATGCAGTAAACCGTGCCACGAGAAATTATTTGCACCAGCAAAATTTCATTGATATTGAAACGCCTTTTTTGATAAAATCTACTCCCGAAGGGGCAAGAGATTTTGTAGTGCCAAGCCGCATGAATGCAGGAGAATTCTACGCATTGCCACAATCACCCCAAACTTTTAAACAATTGCTGATGGTAAGTGGTTATGACCGTTATTACCAGATTGTAAAATGTTTTCGGGATGAAGATTTGCGGGCAGACAGGCAACCGGAATTTACCCAAATAGATTGTGAAATGTCTTTTGTAGAGCAGGAAGATATTCTGCAAATGTTTGAAGGATTGATCAAATTTATTTTTAAAGAAGTAAAAAATATAGACTATACCGAAGCAGTAGAGAGAATGAGTTGGGAAGATGCAATGTGGAATTATGGGAATGACAAACCCGATATCAGGTTTGATATGAAGGTAAAAAATCTGAAATCTGAAGGTAAGGTATTTTTTGAGGTGCTTAACAGCAGTGAGTTTGCAGTCTTCAATGAAGCGGAAACTATTGTTGCTGTTTCTGTTCCGGGTTGCGGTAATTATTCCAGAAAGCAAACTGATGAGCTGGTGGAATGGGTGAAACGCCCGCAAATAGGAATGCGTGGTTTGGCATTTATAAAAGTAAATACAGATGGCACTTTAAAAAGCAGTTTTGATAAATTTTTTAATGAAGAACAATTAAAGCAATTTGCTTCTTTTTGTGATTCAAAACGGGGTGATCTTATTTTGATTTTAGCAGGAAGAGAAGAACGCACCAGAAAGGCAATCAGCGATCTGCGTTTATACATGGCCGATAGATTAGGACTTCGGAAAGCGGATGAGTTCAAATTGTTATGGATCACCGATTTCCCATTGTTTGAATACGATGAAGAAAGTAACCGCTGGGTAGCCCGTCATCACCCGTTTACTTCTCCAAAACCAGAAGACATAGAAGTGATGATCAACAATAATCCGCTGATTGAAAATGCGGAAAAATATTTAGAACATCCTTACTCAAAAATTAAGGCCAATGCATATGACATGGTTTTAAATGGAAACGAAATTGGCGGTGGTTCTATTAGAATTTTCCAACGCGATCTACAGGAAAAAATGTTTGCGGCGTTGGGAATGAGTAAAGCAGAAGCACAGAATAAATTTGGCTTTCTTATGGGCGCATTTGAATATGGTGCTCCACCACATGGTGGCATTGCATTCGGATTTGACAGGCTTTGCGCCATTTTAGGCGGCAGTGAATCCATCCGTGATTTTATTGCGTTTCCAAAGAATAACAGCGGCAGGGATGTTATGATAGATGCGCCTTCTGGCATTGATGATAAGCAATTGGAAGAGTTGCAGATAAGGCTGGATTTGAAATAAAAAAACTAACTTTAGTGAGATGAAAATTCAGATTGAGCCTCATACATTACAAAGAGCAAAAGAACGGGTGCCACTGAAACTGAAATAATAGAAGTATTAGAAACCGGGATAGATATTTTGAGCAAATTTGGAAGGCTGGCAAATCAAAAGTCTTTGAATTCAATGATTATCGGATTCAGAAATATTACAAATAAAAAAAAGTAGAAGTTTATTATGTAATTGAGCAACAAAATTTGATAACAGTAACAGTTTATGTTTTTTACGGAAAATTTTAGACAATGACGATACATTACGATAGCAAAACAGACCTTTTATATTTAATGATTGAAAACTCAAACACTGGTGAAGTAATT
>DATCWN010000538.1:0-2707 GCA_036566285.1 Hanamia sp. | reverse complement strand
GGTTGAACGTGTATCCCAATGAGCTGAAAGTGTATTCCAATGAAGTTTGATAGAATCTAAGAAATCGTGAATCGTGAATCAGAAATCCAAAATCCAAAAAGGGAACTCACCGCAACTGCTCACTTGTTTTCCCAAACCTTCTTTCGCGGTTTTGATAATTTAGTAGGGCCTCGTATAAATTCTCTTTCCTGAAATCGGGCCAGAGGGTATCTGTAAAATACAATTCGGAATAAGCCAGTTGGTACAATAAAAAGTTGCTGATGCGGTATTCGCCACTGGTTCTTATCATTAATTCCGGATCAGGGAATAAGCCGGTGCATAAGTGCCGGCTAAATATTTCATCAGTGATTTCATCCGGCTGCAGGTTGCCTTTTTTTATTTCAAAACCAATGTTTTTTACGGCATTAATGATTTCCCAGCGGCTGCTGTAGCTTAATGCCATTATAAGATTCAGGCCGGTGTTGCTTTTAGTTTCTTCACAGGCTTCCTCAATTTCTTTACGCGCAGATGCAGGAAGCAAATCCATATTGCCAATCACGTGCAGCCTTATGTTGTTCTTATTTAAGGTAGCCACCTCATCGTGTATCGTTTGCACCAATAATTCCATTAAACCGGTTACTTCGTCTTTTGGCCTGTCCCAGTTTTCGGTACTGAAAGCATACAGAGTCAGGTATTGTATTTTTAATTCGGCACAACCTTCTACAATATTTCTTACACTTTCCACTCCGCTGTAATGGCCGAATAGCCTGTCTTTTCCTTTCTCCTTTGCCCAGCGGCCGTTGCCATCCATTATGATAGCTATATGACGCGGTAGCTTTTCAGCAATTAATTTTTCTTTTGTATTCATTGTGTTTTAAAAAAACCAGGTCAGGCTTTATTTGCCTGACCTTGACAAAAGTAAGAAAATAGTTTATATGCAAATGGGGTTTATTGGTTAATTGGTTGATTAGTTAATTGGTGATTTAGTGAGTTTAGATAGATTAAAAAACATCAACGTGCTGTCGGGCAACGGTAAGAAGTAAGGTTGAATGAAATACCGATTTCAGCAATGGCGTACTGATCTTTTTGCTTGCTGAAGCCGCGCTGGCGCCCTTCTACGCCAATGGGCGTGCCGGTTTCAAAAGAACGATCCTGCATAATGCCGGCCAGGGATTTTCCACTGGGAGCGGGAAATTTATCAATTCCAATATAGGTAGTGCTTACATCATCAATATAATCCGTAGTAGTAAAACGATGAGCAATTTCAAAAGAAATATTCACTTTGTCGGAAATGGCATATTTTACACCAAAGCCTATCGGAAAACAAATAGCCATTGTACCATAAGCTTTGCGCCCCTGGTAAAAAGTTTCACCTTCGGTGTTTAAAGGGCGTAAATAAATTTTTTCATTCTGATAATACGCATAAGGATCGTAGCTGAAAACACCCACGCCAATGGTGGCGTACGGCGTAAAAGCATGATTGGGATCTGTGGGAGCAAATTTGAAGAAATTAAAATCACCGGAAAGAGCGAGTTCAAAAATCTTGGAATTGAAACTCAGGTTTCTTCTTTGCTGAAATTCATTTTTGCTATGTACATCGCTGTAGCCTAATTGAGCAAAATGCCCTGAAAGCCGCACCGAAATGTAGTTTCCAAATTGCCTTCTGAAAAATGCGCCCAATGCAATTTTGGGACGATTGATAGCCGCCCTGTTATTGATATCGCCAAAATAATGAGCCGCACCTGCTGTGATTCCAAATTCCGCTTCCTGTACAAATTCGTACTGTTCCATTTGCGCATGGCTCTTCATGCCAAAAGAAAATAAAATAATAAAAAGCGTGATGATCTTTTTCATAATAGGGATACAAAAATAACGGGTAATAAGAACGAAGAAAAGGTGTTTTATTATTTACGGTGTTAAAATTAAGAACTAATTTCTTTTATCCAAACCCCACGACAACTTATTTCTCAACGTTTGCAGGAAATTATTTTCATTCAACCTCACGAGATTCATACTAAAAGCTTCTTTACGAATGGCGAGCAATACTTCTTTGCTGGCCATTTCACGGCGGCTGTCCAACGTGCACAAAAAGCCATCGGTGCGTCCTTCCACTTCAAAAGAAATAACGGAATCATCAGGAACTACCAAAGGACGGATGTTTAAATTATGTGGTGAAACGGGTGTTATTACAAAACTTGCAGAATCGGGAAACACTACAGGTCCATTGCAACTTAATGAATACCCGGTGGAACCCGTAGGCGTAGCAACGATCAATCCATCGGACCAATAAGTATTTAAAAATTCACCGTTTAAGTAGGTATGAATTTTTATCATGGGAGAAGTGTCTTTTTTATGGATTGTAAACTCATTCAACCCATAAGCCCGTCCACTAAACAAAGGCATGTTGGCATCAAGGTGTACCAAAGTTCTTTTATCGAGCACGAAGGTGCGCTTCACCAAAGATTCTATGGCAGAATGAATTTCGTTTTTACCGATACTTGCCAAAAATCCTAACCGGCCATAATTAATTCCCAGAACCGGAATGCCTTTGTCGCCCACAAAAGTAACCGCATCCAGTAAGGTGCCGTCGCCACCCAGGCTGATGATAAAATCAATATCTTCCAAATCTTCCGGCTGGTTGAAAGTGGAATATTTATCCGCAATATTGATAGAAGAATAAAATTGATTAAAAAAATCCTGGTAAATAACCGGCTCAATTTTATAATAA
>DATCWN010000430.1:0-2276 GCA_036566285.1 Hanamia sp. | reverse complement strand
ACAAATCCCATAGCGAATAAAGCAAGCTCGCAGGGTATTTCTGTTTCGCTGCCAGGCACTTCTACAAATTTTGCGGGTTTATTTTCTTCTGTAAATTTCCATTCTAGATTTACAATCTTTAAAGCTTTCAAATTTCCATTTCCATCTCCCACAAATTCTTTGGTAGCAATAGCCCATTGGCGTTGTGCACCTTCTTCGTGTGAGCTGGTAGTTTTCAAAATCATAGGATAAGAAGGCCACGGCATATAAGGCGTGCGGCTTTCAGGAGGTTTTGGAAGCAATTCAAACTGTGTAATAGACAATGCTTTTTGGCGATTGGAAGTTCCCACACAATCGCTACCTGTATCGCCACCGCCAATAACCACTACATTCTTTCCAGTAGCCAGAATATCTTCTTCGGTTACTTTTTTCTTTGAATTCCTTTTGTTTTGTTGTTTTAAAAAATCCATTGCATAATGAATTCCCTTTAATTCTCTTCCGGGAATAGGCAAATCGCGTGGAATGGTGGAACCGCCTGCCAGCACAATCGCATGATATTCTCTAAGTAAATCATTGATGCTTACATTTACGCCCACATTGGCATTGCATCTGAAAATAACGCCTTCTTCTTTCATCACATTTATCCTTCTCTCCACTACCCATTTTTCTAATTTAAAATCGGGTATGCCATACCGTAGTAAACCGCCCGGTTCATCGTCTCTTTCAAATACGGTAACCTGGTGGCCGGCATAATTTAATTGCGCGGCAGCAGCCATGCCCGCCGGGCCTGAGCCAACAACGGCGATTTTTTTCCCTGTTCTTAAATTGGGTATTTTAGGAACCGCAAAACCTTTTTCAAAAGCGATTTCAATAATGTGTTTTTCTATTTCTTCAATAGTAATAGCGGGTTGATTAATACCGAGAACACACGCCGTCTCGCATGGCGCCGGGCATATACGCCCGGTAAATTCAGGAAAATTATTTGTGGAAGTAAGAATATCATACGCTTCTTTCCAGCTTTTACGGTACACAGCATCATTAAATTCCGGAATCAGGTTACCCGTCGGGCATCCATGGTGGCAAAAAGGTGTGCCACAATCCATACATCTTGCCGCCTGCTGATTCAGTTTTTCTTCGGTATATCTTTCTATGAATTCATTATAATCGTTTATCCTTTCCTTCACCGGACGCTTGTGAGGAAGTTCTCTTGTAAATTCAAGAAAGCCTGTTATTTTAGCCATAATTACTTCAACCCTCAGAAGGGGTTTTAGCCTTAAACCTTTAAGGGTTTAAGAAGTTAATAAAATATCTTTAATTCCAATTGGGACTTAAGAAGTTAAAAAAAAAGCAAACCATATTCAATATACAACAATTCAATAAAAGTGGAAGCGTATAATCACTTCAACTTAAGCTCCTCTTTAAGAGCCAGGGTTTCCAATACTCTTTTAAAATCTTTCGGAAATACTTTTACAAAATTTTTCAACTGGTTGTCAAAATCATTCAGAATAAATTTGGCGACCGTACTTTTGGTGAATTGATAATGCTTAGCAATCATCTCCTGCAAAAGCTTTTCGTCAGCCAAATCTAATTTGTCCAAATCAACCATTTCTTTATTACACAAAGAATCAAACTTGTGCTGTACATCATAGATATAAGCAATGCCTCCGCTCATACCAGCTGCAAAATTTCTTCCCGTTTTACCCAGAATAATCACGTTTCCACCGGTCATGTATTCGCAACCGTGGTCTCCTACTCCTTCTACCACCACGTTTGCGCCCGAGTTGCGTACGCAAAAACGTTCTCCTGCTTTTCCGCGGATAAAGGCTTCACCCGAGGTAGCTCCATAAAATGCTACATTGCCAATAATAATATTTTCTTCAGGAGTAAAGCCTGCATCTTTTGATGGGTAGGCAATTAACCTGGCGCCGCTTAATCCTTTACCGCAATAATCATTGGCATCGCCTTCCAGTTCGAGCGTTATTCCTTTCGTATTAAACGCCGCAAAACTTTGTCCTGCCGTACCAGTAAATTTGAAATGAATGGTATCGTCCGGCAATCCATGAGCCTTATATTTTTTAGAAATCTCGTTGGATAAAATAGTTCCAATAGTTCTGTCCGTATTATTAATATTGAAAGATGCCTTTACTTTTTGCTGATGATCCAAAGCAGGCCCGGCAACTTTTAATAATTCCCAATCCAGAACATTGTCTAATTCATGATCCTGTTCTTCAGAATGAAATAATCCGGTATGTTTTGATGCTGGTTCTTTATATAAAATGGGCGACAGGTCGAGCTTG
>DATCWN010000043.1:0-10180 GCA_036566285.1 Hanamia sp. | reverse complement strand
AAAAACTCGTTTTCGTTTTTGAGATTTTCTTCTTCGTTTTCTTCTTCAGAATGTTCGATGTTTTCATTCATAAAAACCTTTTACCTGGCAGGTTTCTTTTTCGAGCGGAAAATGTTCATTTAGGCGCAGGTTTTTCTTTCTGAAATGATGCGTCCCATTTATCACCCTATTTTTTATTCATACCATACAGTTTGAGTTTTTCAAGGATGATTAAAACAACTTTCCTTGCTCGCCCGGCCTTTTAAAACTTGTCGTGTTCAACTGCCACCTGTCTTCATTCATCCCATAAAGCTTACCATATTTTTTATATTGTTGACTTACCAAATCTGCAATACTTCCTTCGCCACGCATACGCAGTCCCCAGCGGGTGTCGTTTACCTGTCCATTATGACTGGCTTCAATCAGGTGCCATACTTTGTCGGCGCGGTCAGGAAAATTTTTGTACAGCCAATCATGAAATAAAAGTTTGATAGAGCCATTTAAACGAATGAAAGTGTATGCAGTAAATTTCGCTCCGGCATCACTGGCCGCTTTCATTATTCGCTGCATTTCATGTTCGTTGAGGCCGGGAATCATTGGTCCCATCATTACGCCCATGTGTATGTCGGCATTACTTAATTCTTCAATTACTTTTAATCGTTGAGTGGCAGTCGCTGTTCTTGGTTCCATTACTCTCCGTAGGTTTTCATTGAAAGATGTTATAGAAACCATGGCGGATACTAATCTTTTTTTTGCCATTTCCTGTAGTATGTCTTTGTCTTTAATAATCCATGAATTTTTGGTAAGAATCCCAACCGGCTGATTAAATTCATTACAAACTTCAAGCAAACCCCTCGTCAATCTATACTTTTGTTCAGCGGGTTGATAGCAGTCTGTATTTCCACTCAACATGATCGGATGCGGATCCCATTTTGGATGCATTAATGTTTTACGAAGCATCCGGGGCGCATTCACTTTTACAATTATCTTTCTTTCAAAATCAAGACCTGCGCTGTAACCCCAGTATTCATGCACATTTCGGGCATAGCAATAAATACAACCATGCTCGCAACCGGCATAAGGATTCATGCTATACATCATGCTGAGGTCAGGGCTTTCCACTTTATTTACGATACTTTTTACTTCCTGCTCTATATATTGCGTTCCTACATTCGCTTCTTCCCAATCATCAATGGATTCGATTTCTTCTTTTTCCTGATAATTTTTCAGAAACCGGTTTTTAGTATTGAATTGCGCGCCGCGCCCGTTTAAGTATTGTTGTTCTTCTTCCTTTTGTTGAGGTGCCACTTTAAAATGATCTTGTTTTAATTGGTTGTTGTCCATAGGTAAAATTTTTAAAACCCGGAATAAGCCGGATTTATAATTGTTGAATAATTTCTTAGTCAGACGGGGACCGTCAGGCTCACCTACATAAATAATTCGCCTTGCCTGGTGCCAACAGGTAAATTCAAAAATTCAAACCGCTGTACGATTTGGTATTTCCCAGCCAGGTGAGATCCGTCAGGTTGAGAGTTTAACGGCCTTTTCAATAACAACATATCATTCGCAATAAAGCGGCCTGTAAAATGCCTGTGGCTGTAGTCAAGCCAGCCTTTTTCGTATTGCCAGGGCAGTAATTTTCTCGCAATAGTTAAATGTGGGTCGTTTATAAAATGAGGTTTGTTGTCTTTGTTCAATGTCATTAACTGCTGTGCGGGCCTTAATTCTTTGCTTAAATTCTGAACTTGTTGTTTAGATTCTATATTTATAAAAATGGTGTGGCTTGGGAAGCTTCCATAATCTTTCAATTCCACTTTAAAAGCAGGATAACCCATAGCGATTATTTTTAAACGGTTCAAGAGCCGCTCTTCCATCATTTCAAATTGGATAAAGTTTACCAAAGTAATATGTGGTTTTGAATACATTGCGGAGGGCGTTTTGTACTTTTCAGAAAACTCTTTTTTTACCTGCATAATTTTATCGCGAAGGTCTTCGTGTGGATTTAATACCAGTAAGTATTCATTGTACTTATATCCTGGTATTTTTATTAAAGAGGTGGTGTTCATAATTTAAAATTAATTTTTTTGTCAATTATTTTAGTATAAATTTACTAAAAATTGTAGCAATCAAACAAATATTTTATGCCCATTGATAATTTTTATTCAACAAAATATGCGGGAACTAAAAACTTCACCCAACAAGAGATACATTCGGCCAATGCCACCGGCTTTGGCGCCGCTGCAGACGATTATATGGAGCGGGGAATTGACCTGAATGAAGAACTCATTCGTAACAAGCCGGCCACTTTTTTTATGCGGGTAGGTAGTGATGCCATGAAAGAAGCCGGGATTTATAAAGGAGATGTTGCGATTGTTGATCGGTCGTTAAAAGCGAGTAATGGCAAAGTAATCATCGCGGTATTTAATGGCGATATGTTGATACGCCGTTTTGAAAAAATAAATAAAAATATCCGGCTGCTGACAGATTCCAACAAGTTAGCTCCTATAAATATTGACGCTACTTGCGAAGATTTTGCTATCTGGGGAGTGGTTACTTACGTGATTCATACGCCATAAACCCCTAACCCCTTGGAGAAGGAGGATATTAAAAATTCTTTATGAATCATAGCTATCAAACAAATGAAATTCTTCAGAAGTTTCCTCTTCGGGAAGAGGGAGGCACTGCGTTTGCTATTGTTGATTGCAATAGTTTTTATTGTTCCTGCGAAAGAGTTTTTCGCCCCGACCTGAACAAAAAACCAGTGGTGGTATTGAGCAATAATGATGGCTGTATTATTTCGCGAAGCGATGAAGCCAAAATGCTGGGAGTAGAAATGGCCGGGCCTTATTTCAAGGCAAAGCACTTAATTGAAAAACATGATGTAGCCACTTTCTCATCTAATTATAATTTGTATGGCGATATGAGCCGGCGCGTAATGGATACTTTGAAAGTGCTGGTGGGCGAACAAAATGTAGAAGTATATTCTGTGGATGAATCATTTTTAGACGTAAGCTGGATTGATAAAAATCTCCTTGACGGATATGCCCTGCAACTGAGAGAAGTGGTGGAACAGTGGACAGGAGTTTCTGTTTCGGTAGGTATTGCGCCGACTAAAACGCTTGCGAAGATTGCCAATCATCTCGCAAAAAAAAATAAGATTGCCACAAAATGTATTTCTACTCTTATGGACGAGGCGGATATACAAAGAGTATTAAGAGAAACACCGGTTTCGGAAATCTGGGGAGTGGGAAGGGCGTATGTTGAAAAACTACTGAATTGGGGAATAACCAGCGCATGGGAATTAAGAAATATGCCGGAAGAATGGGCGGCCAAACATCTGGGTGGGGTGATAGGTGTGCGCCTTATAAAAGAATTAAAAGGGATTCCATGCATTGGAATGGAGCCGGGGATGGCAGCAAAAAAGATGATAGCAACTACCCGCATGTTTGGAAAAAATGTTACCAGACTCAGTGATATCAAAGAAGCGCTGGCTACCTACGCTTCAAGGACGGCTGAAAAATTAAGAAGGCAAAATAGTGCGGCTTCTGTAATACATATTTTTATGGTAGCGAAGGAAGAAAATCATTCGGTTAATTTTAGTCATGGCGCCACTTTAAGCGCTCATGCTATTTTACCGATGGCCACATCCATTACCAATGAATTGATTACGCCGGCTATGCAATTGGCAGAGCGAATTTTTAAACCCGGCCGGCAATACAAAAAAGCCGGCGTGATGCTGAGTGGCATCGTACCCGATACCTCCATTCAAAGTAATTTGTTTGTACCCGCATCAGAAAATAATAAACGCTTTCTGATGAATACTCTGGATAATATCAATTTCAGTATGCGCGATGATGTGGTAAAATTCGCATCATCGGGTATTAATACCGACTGGAAAATGAGGCGCGAATTTCGCTCGCCAAGATATACTTCGAGATGGAAAGAATTGAGAAAAGTAGATTAAGCTAAAAAGGCTGGACGAGGTTTGATTTTTTAACAAACTAAACTCTCAGGTTAAGTATCCCAAGGATGAAAAAGGAAAAAGAGGCTGCCCTTTTGGAAACAGCCTCTTTTTGAATAAACTAAAATAAATATTAAGTTGTTTTTGCAATTCCCATTTTTGCTTCAATGGAAAGTGTAGCATGAGGCACGGCTCTTAGCCTTGCCTTATCAATTAATTTCCCGGTAACCCGGCAAATGCCATACGTTTTGTTTTCAATGCGCATCATAGCTTTTTCGAGGTGGTCAATAAAAGTAATTTGCCTGCTGGCCATTTGACTTAATTGTTCTCTTTCCATGCTCAGGCTTCCGTCCTCCATGGTCATATACCGGTTGTCTGCATCATCGCCGCCCAATTGGTCCTTACGGGTAATGAGGCCTTGCAAGTACCCCAATTCCTTTTTTGCAGTTTCCAGTTTTCTTGAAATTAATTCCCGGAATTCTACCAATTCACTATCGCTATAGCGCATGGTAGGCCCGTTATATTCTTCCGGAGCCTGATCAAGCACGGATTTTACAAATTCAGGTTCATATTTTCTTGCTTTTTCTGTATGGGTTTTCGGCATAACAAAGGCTTTTTCAGCTTTTTTGACTTCCAGGTTCTTTGCTTTTATTTTTGAAAGCGCTTTTTTCAATTCCGCCTGGTGTTTGGTGATTGTTTTAGGTTCAGCAGCCGTTTTTTCTATGGCTTTTTGCTTATCGGGTTTTGCTTTTGATTCAATTATTTTTTTCGGAGCAGTTTTTTTTGCCGTAGCAACCGGCTTTTTAACTGCAGTTTTCTTTGATGTAGCCAATTTGTTAGATACTGCTTTTGTAGCGCCGGCCTTAGCAGTTTTTTTAACCGGCGAATATTTTATAATAGGTTTAATAGCTTTGCCTGGGCTCAATTTCGATGCCGCTTTTTTTACCGGAGCCTCTTTAGCTGTTTTTTTGGGGGATGCCGTTTTTTTTACGGCGACTTTTTTTATGGCAATCTTTTTTGCAGGCGCTATTTTCGTAATTGTTTTTTTTGCCGCTACTTTCACAGGAGTTTTTTTCGTAGTGGCCGCTTTTTTCACAGGAGTTTTCTTTGCACTTACCGCCGCTTTCTTTGCAGGAAGGGCTTTCTTTGCGGTTGCTTTTTTTACAGGAGATGCTTTTTTAGTAGCTGCTTTTGATTTAGGCTTTTGCACTACAGCAACTGCCTTTTTTTTCTGTGTAGCCATACTTAATTATCTTTTTTTTTGACGCTAACTGTTAAAGTGTCATTGTTTACATCAATAGTAGTTCCATTTGAAATGTTCGCTGAAAATTCAATTTTATCTGCCAAAATTTCGGCGCAAATATACTCATTAAATTCTGTAACTATATCTTTTACACGCTCTTTATCTTCTATAATTAGCAGTATTTTATCAGTTAATTCGTAATTATTTTCTTTACGGATATTCTGAATTCTGTTAATAAATTCCCTGGCAAATCCTTCGTCCTTAAGCTGGGTGGTAAGTACCAGATCAAGGGCCACGGTCAGACTGCCCTTCACAGCTATTTCAAAACCGGGTATTTCATTGGTGCTTACTTCAATGTCTTCCGGGCTTAAATAAATTGCTGCTTCCTTTTTGTTAACAAAATCAGGGTTCATCAAAAAATTTCCTTCGGCAATTTTATCTATTTGCTCATCGTCCAGGCTTTGGATTTCCGCAGCAGCCCATTTCATCTTTGCTCCCAGTCTTTTTCCCAATGTTTTATAATTGGCTTTTGCTTTTTTCTTAATAAAGTTATTATTTGCCGGCAACAATTCTACTTCTTTAATATTGGTTTCCGACTTAATAATATTTTGTACCAGCCGGATGTTTTGTTCAAAACCGTTTCCAGCGGAAGGAATGATTACTTTTTGAAGCGGCTGTCGCACTTTTATATTTACTTTTTTGCGAAGCGATAAAATAAGAGAAGAAATATCCTGGGCCAATTTCATTCGTTCTTCCAGACTTTCATCTATTGATGATTCATCAGCCTTAGGGAAATTGGATAAATGTATGGAATCCACCGCAATCTTACCGGTAACCCGATTTAAATTCCTGAACAGCCAATCCGCAAAGAACGGTGCGATGGGCGCTATCAGGCCACTAAGCGTTTCAAGGCATTCGTATAAAGTCTGGTAAGCAGAAATTTTATCTTTTACATCATTCTCATCATAATTGCCATCATTTTTTTTGCGGGCAGGCTTCCAGAAGCGGCGGCGGCAAAGCCTTACATACCAATTGCTCAGTTGCTCATCCACAAAATTTTCAATGGCCCTTCCTGCCTGCGTAGGCTCATAATCATCGAGGTTATGAGTAACTTCTTTTATCAATGAATTCAATTTTGAAAGAATCCACTGATCCATTTCGGGGCGTTCTTTTACAGGAATTAAGTCTTCTTCAAAAGAAAAATCGTCCACATTGGCATACAGCGCAAAAAACTGGTACGTATTATAAAGTGTTCCGAAAAATTTGCGTTGTACTTCTTTAATCCCTTCTATATCGAATTTGAGGCTGTCCCACGGCGAAGCGTTGGTGATTAAATACCACCTCGTGGCATCGGGGCCAAAGACTTCCAGGGTTTCAAATGGATCAATTACATTGCCGACACGCTTGCTCATCTTATTGCCTTTTTTGTCCAGCACAAGGCCATTGCTTACTACGGTTTTATAGGCAACACTGTCAAATAACAGAACGCCAAGGGCGTGCAAGGTATAAAACCAGCCGCGTGTTTGATCTACACCTTCGGCAATAAAATCTGCAGGGAAGGCTTTTTTAAATTCTTCCTTATTTTCAAAAGGGAAATGCCATTGCGCGTAAGGCATGGCGCCGCTGTCGAACCAGACGTCTATTAAATCCGGCACCCTCTTCATGGGTTTTCCTTTTGATGAAACCAAAATGATTTCATCAACATAGGGCTTGTGCAGATCGGAAGTTATTTTTTCTACATACTCTTTTATTTCTGCATCACTCTTTATGGAAGCCGGAAGTTTCATTCCGCCTTCTTTAATGGATTTATTTATTTCATCTTTTAGTTCCGGGATGGAGCCAATACATTTTTCTTCGTCATCTTCTTCTGTGCGCCAGATAGGCAAAGGAGTTCCCCAAAAACGGCTTCTGCTCAGGTTCCAGTCCACCATGTTTTCCAGCCAGTTTCCAAATCTTCCCGTACCCGTTGATGCCGGTTTCCAGTTGATAGTTTTATTCAGCTCGATCATTCTATCTTTTACCGCGGTTGTTTTTATAAACCAGGCATCCAGAGGATAATAAATAACTGGCTTATCGGTGCGCCAGCAATGCGGATAGCTATGCTCAAATTTTTCTACTTTAAAAGCGCGGTTTTCCTTTTTTAATTTTACAGAAATATCCACGTTTACATCTTCATAAAGCGGATCGTCCTTGTAATTTTTTACAAACCTGTTGCTGAACTCTCCCACGCCGTTCACAAATTTTCCTTCTTTATCTACAAGCGTGAGAATGCCGAGGTTGTTTTTTTGCCCGGCTCTGAAATCGTCCGCACCAAAGGCAGGCGCGGTATGAACGATACCAGTTCCATCTTCGGTAGTTACAAAATCTCCGGTAATTATTTTAAAAGGTTCGGCGCCAGGTGTAGTCTCCTGAATTTTTTCGATAGTATTGGCTTCTGAAGGCAGTAATTGCTCGTAAGAAATACCTTCGAGGTCTTTCCCTTTGTATTCTCCTAAAATGCGCCAGGGAATTGCTTTATCCCCTTCTTCATAATTGTCGAAATCTCCGTTTTCATTTTCAGGTTTAAAATAATTTCCTAATAAAGATTTGGCAAGAATTACGTTTATCGGGAGATGAGTATAAGGATTAAAAGTTTTTACTAATACATAATCAATGTTAGGCCCTACCGTTAAGCCAAGATTTGAAGGAAGCGTCCAGGGTGTGGTAGTCCATGCAAGAAAGAAGGCCTCCCCTAAATCTCCTCCAAGGGAGGGGACTTGGGCTTCTTTTATTGCGGAAAATATTTTTGAAATGGTAGGATGTTGTGATCCCCCTCCCCTGGAGGGGTGAGGGGAGGCTGGGTTGGGAAGGCGAAACATAGCAATTACGCTCGTATCTTTTACGTCCTTATAAGTTCCCGGCTGGTTCAATTCGTGAGAGCTAAGCCCCGTGCCTGCTGCGGGCGAATAAGGCTGGATGCTTACACTTTGGTATAAAAATCCCTTTTTATATAATTCTTTAAGGCACCACCAAAGGGTTTCAATATAATCATTTTCAAAAGTGATGTAAGGGTGTTCCAGGTCAACCCAATAACCCATTTTTTTGGTTAGCTCGTCCCATTTATCTTTAAACTTCAATACTTCACGCCGGCAGGTAGTGTTGTACTCTTCTACCGAAATTTTTTTACCAATATCTTCTTTCGTGATGCCAAGCAATTTTTCCACGCCCAGTTCTACCGGCAAGCCATGTGTGTCCCAGCCACCTTTGCGTTTCACCTGGAAACCCTGCATGGTTTTGTAACGGCACACCAGGTCTTTTAAAGTTCTCGAAATTACATGGTGAATGCCAGGCATGCCATTAGCGCTTGGCGGCCCTTCATAAAAAACAAAAGGAACATTCCCTTCTCTTGTAGAAACACTTTTTTCAAAAGCATTTTCTTTTTCCCATGATGCCAGAATTTCATCACCAATTTCAGTGAGATTCAACTGCTTGTATTCACGATATTTTTGCTTCATTTTACAATCCTTCAATCAAAATAAAAGGATGCAAAGTTACTGCTTTTACAAGCCAAAAAAGATGTTGAATATGAATTAAAAAGAAAAGCTTTTCAATGCCGCAAGCGTATGATTCAAATCGTCCATGCTTAATGCATTGCTCAGGAACCAACTTTCATAAGCCGATGGGGGAAGATAAATTCCGTGTTCCAGCATGTGGTGAAAGAATTTATTGAACATGCGGGTATCTGTTTTCGAAGCGGATTCAAAATCAAGTACTTCATTTTCACAGAAAAAAATACTGATCATACTTCCGGTGCGATTAATCCGATGAGGAATATTTTTATCTTTTAAAATTTCATGCATGCCCTTTTCGAGATATACGCCTTTTTCCTCAAGTTCGGTATAGATGGAAGGATTATTATTTAATTCATTCAGCAGGGTAAATCCGGCAATCATGGCGATGGGGTTTCCGCTCAATGTGCCTGCCTGGTAAACATTTCCCAGCGGAGCGATGTGTTGCATGATTTCTTTTTTTCCTCCAAAAGCGCCTACCGGTAAACCGCCGCCAATAACTTTTCCATAAGTTACCAAATCCGCACTGATGTTTAATTTTTCCTGTGCCCCGCCTTTTGCCAGGCGAAATCCGGTCATTACTTCGTCCAGAATAAATACGATGTTTTCTTCATCACACAATTTTCTAAGGCCTTCTAAAAAACCTGGCTGCGGTGGAATGCATCCCATATTACCGCCAACAGGTTCGATGATTATTGCCGCAATTTCCCCTTTGTTTTCTTCGATTAATTCTTCCACTGCCGCCAAATTATTATAAGGAGCAGTCAAGGTATCTTTTGCAACTCCGGCTGTTACACCCGGTATCGTTTGAATATTTAAAGTTGCTACTCCGCTTCCTGCTTTCACTAAAAAACAATCGGCATGGCCATGATAGCAACCCTCGAATTTGATGAATTTATTTTTGCTCGTGTAACCTCTCGCCAGACGCACAGCGCTCATACAGGCTTCCGTGCCGCTGCTTACCATGCGTATGAGGTCAACATTTGGCGCCATACTTTTTATAAGTTCGGCCATCTCTGTTTCCAATTGGGTTGGCGCGCCGAAAGAAGTTGATCCCAAAACTTTTTCCCGGATCGCTTTTACGATTGGTTCGTAAGCATGGCCCAGAATCATTGGCCCCCATGAATTGATGTAATCAATGTATTTATTTCCATCTTCATCGAAGAGGTAGGAACCTTTCGCTGATTTTATAAAGAGGGGAGTGCCGCCAACGCTTTTAAAAGCTCTTACCGGAGAGTTTACACCGCCGGGAATGGATTGTTGGGCGCGTTGATATAATTCTATACTTTTTGAAATGTTCATAATTTTCAATAATCAATTTTTAGGATTCGCCATTCAGGACAATAACTTCACTGCATCCTTTGCAAAATAAGTAGCAATCAAATCCGCACCGGCCCTCTTCATGGAAGTGAGGCTTTCAATGATCGCTTTGTCTTCATTGATCCAGCC
>DATCWN010000319.1:0-20168 GCA_036566285.1 Hanamia sp. | reverse complement strand
TTGACAATTCCAAATTTGTGGAAAGTCCCCAGATAAAAATAGGAGCCTTTTGCTGGACAGCTATGAACGTGGTGATATTACCCACGGTGGAATTGGGCGATTTTACTGTTGTGGGCGCTAACGCCGTTGTTACAAAATCTTTTAAAGAAGGCCATTGCGTTATTGCCGGAAACCCGGCTGTTATCATTAGAAACCTAGATAAAAACGAGTGTGAACTTTACCGACAATCAAAAATATAATCCGGCAATGGCCAAAAGATTTGCCTGGATGTTTCTTGGCCGTGTAATGCCTGTGCTTGTTTTATTTATCATTACAATCATTTACTCAAGAAAATTATCCTATGCCGACTATGGAATATTCCAAAGCATTTGGATGTATTCCAATATTGTTAGTGTGCTCATTTGCTTTGGCTTACCAGCAGTAATTTTTTCAACTAATCTGAATTTTCTTTTTTCATTTATAAAAGCGCATCAAAATAAATTACGAACCTTTTACCTGTTGTTGTGGATTGGAGGATTAAGTATTTTTTTTGTTTTTGCAAAGAACTTAAATGATTCCCTTAAATTTTTATTGGTTTTATTCTTCATAATTCAATCCATTATTTCCATCGCCGAAACATTATTGATAAAACGTAATGGAGAAAGGATTTCTTTCATCCTTAATTTTATTTATTCAATTCTATTTTTAGGATGGCATCTTTACATTCTCTATACAGGATATTCACTTTATAATCTCATTGCAGGGATTCTTGTTCTTTCTGTGATTAAATTAATAGCGATAATACTGGTTCCGCGTAAAAATGAAAAGTATGTAGAACGCTTTGCTGATAAGCATTTCAGAAACCATTGGGCTTACCTCGGAATGAACGATGCATTAGGCGTCATCTCAAGATGGATTGATAAAATATTTTTAATTTACCTTCTTTCAGCAGCAGATTTCGCTATCTTTTTTAATGGCTCCATTGAGATTCCTTTGTTTGGATTATTGATTGGTGTAACGGGAAATTTTTTGTTGATTGAAATATCCCGCAACAGACAATTGACCGAAAAAATAATTACTCTTTTTCGTCAAAGTTTTATCAGGCTCTCCACCGTTGTTTTCCCGCTGTTCTTTTTCCTTCTCTTTTTCCGTGAAGAAATATTTTCCATTGCATTCAATAATAAATACAATGCATCTCTTCCCATTTTTATGATTAGCTTATTTGTATTGCCATTGCGAATTAATAATTACACAGTTATTTTACAATGTTTTGCTGAAGGCAAAAAAATTATGTATGGATCTATCATGGATATTGTTATTGCAGCCTTGCTGATGTATTTTTTGTATCCGGTATCAGGCACTACAGGCGTAATGCTCGCCATCGTAATATCCACCTGGTGCCAGGCATTGTATTATGTATGGCATTCGGCAAAAGTTCTGAACGTTTCTGTTTTTCACATTTTACCTCTACAAAAATTGGCTATAAAATTTCTTCTTTTATTGGTCGTTTATTCTATTTTGTTTTTTTTACTTTCAGGATTTCAATTAAAAATAAAATTAGGAATCGGAATTATTTTTTCTACCGTAATAGTCTTGGCAGGCGCTCTCCCTTATTTAAAATTTTTTTCCAATACCACTAAGATTCAAAATTCATAAGACCCATCAAAAAGATTTGAGATTATTAAAAAAAGTTGGCATCGAAGTAAGATAATATCGCAAAAAAAAGACCCCGTGCAAAACGAGGCCTTTTTTAAAATTAAAACTAAAGCTGAAACTATTTCTTATTATTTTTTTTAACGGGTGTAGTTTTCAAACTTTTGTCCGAAGCGGCATCCTTCTTTACGTTAGTGGATGCAGCCGCAACTGAACCTGCTTTTTTGTGTAAATGGGAATGTGCTTTCTTTTTGTCTGCTTTTGCTACCGGGGCAGTAGTAGAGGTACTAGTTACTGCCTTGGGTGATGTTGCTACAGTAGCAGTAGTGGTAGCCTTGTGCGCCGCTATCTTATGCTTTGCCTGTGCATTCACAAAACTCAAAGAACCTGCAACCATAATTGCAGTAATGACGAACTTTTTCATGTTTATAATGTTTTAAAATGAAACACAAAATAAGTGGTTGGCTGGTGCAAATTATTGTTAAATGGAACCCACTTCAAAACTTTTACAATTCCATGATTTAGTCAGGCTCATTAATGACGTCACCATAAAAAAAAGCAAAAAGATATCAGCGTTATTAAGAAAGTAACCTTATAAAAGATTGATAACACCTAAAAGAAAAGTGCATAAAAAAAGACTCTGTATTACACAGAATCTTTTTAAAATTAAACTAATGATGAAACTATTTCTTTTTATTGGCCTTATAACGCAAATCAGGAGTACCATTTTTCTTCAATGGTGTGGTAGATTTTGCAACGGCTTTGTTCTCTTTAAATCTTTTGTCGGGAGTGGCATCCTTTTTTAAATGCGTGGAAGCTACCGTGGCAGAGGATGCTTTATTATGGGCTTTGTTTTTTTCCACTTTTGCTATGGAGGTAGTAGTGGAAGCCACCGGAGCGGCCTTCTGTGATGTGGTTACAGTGGTAGCTGCTGTGGCTTTGTGTGCAACCACTTTTTGTTTTGCCTGTGCATTTACGAAACCAAAAGAACCTGCTACCATAAGCGCGGAAATGACGAACTTTTTCATGTTTATAATGTTTTAAAATGAAACACAAAATAAGTGGTTGGCCATCGTAAACTCTTGTTAAATGCAAGCCATATTGAAATTATTACAAATCTATGATTGAGTGTTATTTCAGGCTCTTAATTATTGCTTCAAATTCAGTTGCATTAAGTGAAGCTCCGCCTACAAGCCCTCCATCAACATCCGGATTACTGAAAATTTCTTTAGCATTATTCGCCTTTACACTACCACCGTACAATATGGAAATGCTATCGGCTACTACCTTTCCATATTTTTTTTCAAAAACATTTCTTATATGCGCGTGCATTTCCTGAGCCTGGCCCGCACTCGCAGTTTTGCCTGTACCTATGGCCCATATTGGTTCATAAGCCACCACAAAGTTTTGAAGCTGAGCGGCATCCAAATGAAACAAGCTTTCTTTTACTTGTTTTTCTACAAATTCATTTTGGCTATTGCTTTCTCTTATTTGCAAATTTTCACCACAGCAAAAAATGGGTTTCAATCCATTGCTTAAACATATATCCACTTTTTGCGACAGCACTTTGTGGTCTTCGGAAAAATATTCTCTTCTTTCACTGTGCCCTATAATCACATACTCTATCTCACATGATGCAAGCATTGGAGCGCTTACCTCACCTGTATAAGCTCCGGAGGTTTGAGTATAACAATTTTGTGCAGCAATTAAAAAACCATTGTTGCTTTTTACTTTTTCTTTTGCCAGAAGCAAATAAGGAAATGGGACCGCCAGCACAACTTCCTGTGAGTCTGAAAGCAGAATATTTTTGTTACTAATTTCATCTAATAATTCGTTTGCTTGCTGAAGTGATAAATTCATTTTCCAGTTCGCAGCTGCAATTTGTTTTCTCATAATTTTTATTTTATTGATAGCTATTTTTTAATGATTGAATTTCTTCCTGTGTCATTTCGTGTCCCTTCAATTGTTTCCAATTGCCTATATCCGCAATGGCTTTTTCAATATGGTATTTTTCATTTCCCCATGTAAAATTATCAATGAATTTTGGAGGAAATGATTTTCCAAAAACATTGCAGCAAACGCCCACTATAGTTCCTGTATTAAAAGAAGTATTGATGGCGCTGCGGCTATAATCGCCCATCAGCAATCCGCATTTTTTTCCTGCACTCATAAAACTATTGTTCTCTTTATCCCAAACTTTTACGGTGGAAGCATTATTTTTTAAATTGGAATTGCTGGTTCCAGCACCGAGGTTGCACCACTCTCCTATTACAGAATCGCCGAGATAACCATCATGTGCTTTGTTAGAAAAACCCATCAGTATGGAATTTTTTATTTCTCCACCAACGAGGCAATACGGCCCAATAGTGGTGGCTCCATAGATTTTAGTTCCCATTTTTAAGACACTCTTTTCTCCTATGCAAATTGGTCCGCGAAGCAAACAGCCTTCCATTACTTCTGCATCTTTGCCAATGTATATTGGGCCATTTTCCGCATTCAAAATGGAGAAATTAATTGTAGCGCCGGCCTCTATAAAAATATTTTCAGGACAAATGACCTTGTTACTTTCCGGAATAGTTTGTGACTTTCTTCCCTGCGTAAGCATTTCAAAATCCTGTCGAATAGCCCAATCATTATTTTCAAATAATTGCCAGGGATGTTCTATTATTTTGCAATCTGGAGTAAAAGAAATTTCTTCTTTGTTTTGGCTAAGTTTCTTAAAAAAACGATGTGAAGGAATTACGTTTGCCAGGAATCGCACGAATGAACTTTCTTCTTTTTCATGGACCACTTTTTCAGAGGCGATACCTACTTTTCCCGGAAAATAGTAATTCCATTTTTCAAAAAGGGTAAGTATTCCAATTCTATTATGTGCTATTGAACGTAGGGTGCCAAATGGAAAAAGAGAATTATTATAAGGAATATCATCCAGCAAAATGTTCATGCGCTAATCTACTTATTAAATAAGAGGTTGTAAAATAAAATCCCCCAATAAAGGGGGATAAAAAATCAAATTTAAAACTATTTATTATTGCTTTTTCGCGTAGCGTTTCTTAAACTTATCAATACGTCCTGCGGTATCTACCAACATGTTTTTACCGGTATAGAAAGGATGAGAAGTATTCGAAATTTCTAACTTTATTACCGGATATTCTTTACCATCTTCCCATTTTACAGTTTCTTTAGAGGCTGCAGTGGAGCGGCTTAAAAACATGTATCCATTACTGGTATCACGAAAAACTACAAATCTGTAATTAGCGGGATGAATTTCTTTTTTCATATTTTTTGTTTTAAAACATGGCTGCCTTTTATAAGTCTCCATGTATTTTTTAAGGGTGCGAAGTTAAGATAATAATAAGTACCTGCAAAGTGAAAATCTTTTAATTTTTTAAATTTTCAATTCTTATCATTTCATATTTACGTATTGCAAAGCCAAACCAAGATCCCAGCCTTTAGATGCTTGTATCACTGCCTGAAGGTCATCAATTTTTTTAGAAGTAACCCTTACAATATCATCCATGATAGCCGCCTGCACTTTATACTTTCCGTCTTTTATCAGTTTCACTATTTTTTTGGCGTCCTCCTGGCTAATCCCATTTCTTACTAAAATTTCTTTCTTAACTACTTTACCACTTTGGTAAGGCTCTTTTTTCAAATCATAAATCTCAGCGGCAAGTCCCTGCTTCAGACTTTTACTTATTAAGACATCAATAATCTGGGTTAGCTTCATCTCGCTATCGGCTTCCAGGTTCACCTTGAAATCTTTTTTATTAAGCTCAATCACCACATGATTTCCTTTAAAATCAAAGCGATTCTTAATTTCTTTTTCTACCGTGTTTACCGCATTATCAAGCGTCTGAATATCTACTTTGCTTACAAGATCGAATGAAGGCATACTGTTCAATTTTATGGATAAGGAGCAAAGATAAAAAACGAACCGGAGAAAGCCGATGAACTATAGGGCAATATTATTTTTAGGGTAAACGCTGAATTCAAGGCAAAGACAGTTTCTTATAAAATTAATAATCAGAAAATAAAAGTGTATTTGCTTTTTCAGCAGCCTCTATAGAATCGAATGAAGAAAGTATATCGGCTTTGTTTTTTCTTACACAAACGGAATGTTCATAATGAGCTGCGGGCTTGCCATCGTTGGTACGAATGGTCCAGCCATCTTTATCATTATATACTTCTTTACCACCAAGATTTATCATTGGCTCAATGGCTATTACCAATCCGTTTTTTAACTTGGGGCCTGTGCCTCGTTTACCATAATTGGGAACCTGCGGGTCTTCATGTAGCTCTTTTCCTAAACCATGGCCTACCAATTCACGAACCACTCCATAGCCATTTTTTCTTTCCGTATAGTCCTGAACTGCAAAAGCAATATCACCCACACGGTTTCCAACAATTGCTTTTTCTATTCCTTTATAAAGTGATTCTTTAGTAACACGCAATAGTTGTTTCACCTCATCACTGATGGGGCCTAACGCGAACGTATAAGCGCTATCGCCATGGAATTTATTTTTTAAAGCCCCCACATCCGCAGAAATCACATCTCCCTCTTTCAATTCTACATCAGTCGGGAAACCATGTACCACCGCATCATTGACAGACATACAACAAGCATAAGGAAACCCATGATAATTTTTAAACGAAGGAATAGCACCATGATCGCGAATGTATTCTTCCGCACGGTCGTTCAATGTTAATGTAGAAATACCCGGTTTAATCAATTTAGCTATTTCAGCAATCGCATCATTTACTAGCTTACAGCTTTCCCTTATCAATTCTACTTCCTCGTTATTTTTATAAATGATCATTTTGTTTGTTTATTAAAAAAACCCCGACAGAATAGGCCAGGGTTTGTAAAAATATATTCTGAATATAATAATTAAATATTTCCGGTAATGCCGGGAGCCGCGGTGGATTGCCTTCCCTGTATCCTTCCTGTACTCATTAAGCCATCGTATTGGCGCATGAGTAATTGTGTTTCTATTTGTTGTAACGTATCTAAAACCACAGCCACCATAATCAGTAATGAAGTACCACCATAGAATGTAGCAAAGCCTTGTGATACGCCCATCAACTGTACTAATCCTGGTAAGATACCAACTATCGCCAGTAATATGGAGCCAGGTAGTGTAATCCGATCCATAATAGTTCCAATATAATCCGTAGTGGGCTGGCCTGGTTTTACTCCTGGGATAAAACCATTACTGCGCTTCAGATCATCCGACATTTGTTTGGGGTTAAATATTAGTGCCGTATAAACAAAAGTGAACGCGATAGTCATGACACCAAAAACCAACATATAAACTCCGTTCGTGGGATCTGTAAAATACAATGACCAGTTTTTTCCCGAAGTTTGAAAACCTGCAAATATAGTTGGCAAGAACATAATGGCCTGTGCGAAGATGATAGGCATTACATTAGCGGCATTTACTTTTAGTGGAAGAAACTGCCTTGCCCCACCAAATTGCCGGTTGCCCACAATCTGTTTCGCATAATTCACAGGCACCTTTCGTACACCCTGTACCAATACAATCAAGCCCAAAATGACAGCAATGAAAACTGCAATTTCAATCATGAATATTAGTAAACCGCCACCGCCACGTGTTTGTTTGGCAAGAAATTCCTGCGTGAAAGATTGGGGAAGATTGGCCAAAATCCCTATCATGATAATGATGGAAATACCATTGCCAATTCCTTTATCAGTTATTTTTTCACCGAGCCACATTACAAACAAAGTACCCACGGTAAGTAAGATAATAGTGGAAACCCAGAAGAATCCGGAATACGCTTCCAGCATCGCTTCCTGGCTGGAAGATTCCAAAAATCCAACATAAGCTGCTGCCTGAAATGCAGTAACAATTACGGTAAGATAACGCGTCCATTGCGTAATCTTTTTCTGGCCGCTTTCTCCTTCCTTCTGAATTTTAGAGATTTGCGGAACCAACACGGTTACCAACTGCATAAAAATAGAAGCAGAAATATAAGGCATTACCCCCAATGCAAAAATGGAAGCTTTTGCAAAAGCTCCCCCTACAAATGAGTTTAACAAGCCAAGCATACCACCCGATGTGGATGCCTGTAAATTAGCCAGTTTATTAGGATCAATACCCGGAAGAACAATATAAGAACCCACCCTAAAAATAAAAATAAGCAATAGCGTAAGAATAAGCTTATTCCTCAATTCTTCGATTGACCAGATGTTTTTTAATGTTTTGATGAATTTCTTCACAGAATTATCAAGATTTAATTATTTACTACCCCAAAAGCGGAATGCAAATATCTATTAATTATTTTATTATTTCTAAACTTCCACCGGCCGCTTCAATAGCTCCTTTAGCTTTTTGACTTATTGCATTTACCTTAAAAGGAATGTTAGCTTTTAAAACACCATTGCCCAATATTTTTACCTTGTCAGTTTGGCTGATGAGGTTGTTGATATAGAGAGTTTCTAAGTTAAATTCTTTTAACTCATGCTTCTCAATCAATTGGTCAATTTGTCCAAGATTGAAAACTTTATATTCTACACGATTATTATTTTTGAAACCACGCTTAGGAATTCTGCGCTGGATAGGCATCTGGCCACCTTCATGAGCCATTTTAATTTTATAACCCGCACGGCTTTGGCCGCCCTTATTACCTTTGGTAGAAGTACCTCCTTTGCCGGAAGCCTCACCGCGGCCAATTCTTTTTTCTTTGTGAGTAGCGCCTATTGCAGGCCTTAAATTGTGTAATTGCATTGTACTTTTTTTTGACTTAACGCTCCAGGTACGTGAAGCTCGCTGTTATAATTATTGAATAGTTTTAAAAGAACGGCTTATGCCAACTCTTCCACTTTTATCAAATGATTTACTTTTTTTACCATGCCCAAAATTTGCGGAGTTGCTTCCACTTCTTTAGTAGCATTTACTTTATTAAGTCCTAAGGCTTGTAAAGTAAGCTTCTGGCGCTCGGGACGGTCAATGCCGCTTTTCACTTGTGTTATCTTAATCTTTTTCATGTCTGTAATATTTAGTGTAGTACCAAGATTTTAGTATCAAGTATCAACATAAAAGTTCCATTCTTGCTACTCACGACTTGCTACTTTTTTATCCGTTAAAAACTTTCTTTAAAGAAATATTTCTTGTTTTAGCAACAGCTATGGGTTCTCTCAAAGCGGCCAAAGCTTTTACGGTAGCTTTTACCACGTTTTGTGGATTAGCAGAGCCTAACGATTTTGCCAACACGTCCGTAATTCCTGCACTTTCTAATACAGCTCTCATGCTACCTCCTGCAATAACACCGGTACCTTGTGCAGCGGGTTTAATTAAAACTTTTGCAGCGCCTTCTTTGCTCCATTGCTCGTGAGGAATAGTACCATGAGCAACGGGAACCCTGATGAGGTTCTTTTTAGCATCATCTATTCCTTTCAGAATGGCTTCCTGTACCTCTTTAGCTTTACCAAGTCCCTGGCCTACTACACCGTTGCCATTACCAACTACCACCAATGCGGAAAAACTAAAAGCCCTTCCCCCCTTGGTTGTTTTTACCACACGGTTTATAGACACCACTTTTTCCTTTAACTCTAGGTCAGCGCCTTTAATTCTTTGTGTATTTGATCTCAACATTATAATCCGGTTTTAGATTTTAGATTTTAGATTAGAAGTAACAGGTACAAACCCTTTCTGATCTAAAAATATTCTCTGCTTTAATTATATTTATTTTAAAAATTTTTCGCCAGACACAGAATTTCGCAATCCTGCAATCGCAATTCCAAAATCTAAAATTGCAATCCGCCTTCTCTCGCGCCTTCTGCTACTGCTTTAATACGTCCATGATAAAGATAACCGCTACGGTCAAATACCACATCTTTTATCCCCAATTCCTGCGATTTTTTTGCAATAGCTTCACCCACCATTTTACTAACATCTACTTTATTTACCTTTTGCGCAGCAATATCTTTTTCGCGTGATGATGCAGAAGCTAATGTGGTTCCACTTGCATCATCAATAAGCTGAACGTAAATATCTTTATTGCTTCTGAATACGCTAAGCCTTGGCTTTGCAGCGCTTCCGCTTATTTTTTTGCGAATGCGATAACGAATTTTCTGCCTGGCGCTTATTTTTGTGCTCATTTTTTATTCTTTTTTTATTTCTCCGATACTGCCGGAAAACGATTTTTATTAATTTATCTCTTTTCTTACAGGTTATTATTTACCTGCAGATTTACCTGCTTTTCTGCGTAAGATTTCACCTTCAAATTTCACACCCTTTCCTTTGTAAGGTTCAGGTTTACGTAAGCTACGAATCTTGGCAGCCACCTGTCCGAGTAATTGCTTATCTACACTCGTTAAAGTGATCTTTGGGTTTTTACCTTTCTCCTGTGCGGTAGTCACTGTTAACTCTTTAGGTATTTCTACAAGAATATTGTGAGAATAACCTAAAGAAAGATCCAGGATATTGCCCTGATGAGAGGCCTTATAACCCACACCCACTAACTCAAGCGTTTTCGTATAACCTTCAGTAACACCCTGTACCATATTATGAACCAGGGAACGATATAAACCGTGCATCGCTTTGTGTCGTATCTGATCCGTAGGGCGAACCAATATTACATGATCATCCTTTATTTCTACTTTAATATCGCGGTCAATTGCTTGCTTCAGTTCTCCTTTCGGTCCCTTTACCGTTATTATATTATCTGCACCCACTACTACATTTACACCTTTGGTAATTGTTACGGGATTTTTTCCAATTCTTGACATAGCCGGTTTTATTTTTACTTATGAAATTGGCAGTGTTCAGCCACGACTCAGGCTTAATTATCTTACCAATATTAATTTACTTTTTATCCTTGTTTCTGTATTTCAAAATAGCTCGAAATATCAGATATAATATAATAAAGACTAACCCAGTTTGAACAATAGTTTCAATACCTGAGCTCATGATTACTAATAAATATTACACAACACCTCACCACCCACATTCTGCGCTCTTGCTTCTTTATCTGTCATTACTCCTTTAGAGGTAGAAATGATGGCAATGCCCAATCCATTCTTTACTCTTTTAAATTCCTGTGGCTTTGAATAGGTACGTAAACCCGGACGGCTTACTCTTTCAAGGCTTTGAATGGCTGGAATTTTAGTTTGAGGATCGTATTTAAGGGCGATTTTAATAAGGCCTTGTTTGGAATCATCTTCAAATTTGTACTTTAAAATATACCCTTTATCGTACAAAATTTCAGTGATACGCTTTTTTAAATTGCTGGCCGGAATTTCCACCAGGCGGTGGCTGGCCATTTGCGCGTTGCGTATTCTTGTTAAATAATCTGCTATAGGATCAGTAACCATTGTTTGTTTTTGTTAATTGATTTAAATAATTTATTTACAATGAGATATCCTTTTCCCCTTTTGGGGGTCGGGGTTCATTACCAGCTCGCTTTCTTCACTCCTGGTATTTTTCCCTGTAATGCCATGTCGCGAAACATGTTCCTGGATAATCCAAAATGCCTTAAGTAACCACGCGGACGGCCTGTAAGCTGACAGCGGTTTTTAAGACGCACCGGTGATGCGTTCTTAGGGAGAAGATCCAGTGCCCTATAATCTCCGGCTTCTTTCAAAGCTTTTCTTTTATCGGCATACTGCGCTACCATTTTCTCACGTTTTCTTTGTCTCGCTTTTATTGATTCTTTTGCCATGTTTTTAATTTGAAAATTTGCCCCGAAAGCTTTCGGGATGAAAACTTGAAAATTGACTGTGCTTCATTTGCACATTTTCGCATTTTCCAATTTTGCTACTTATTTTTTTATATTTTTAAAAGGCATCCCCAATTCTTTCAACAACTCAAACGCTTCTTCGTTGGTAGTAGCCGTGGTTACAAAAGTGATATCCAAACCGGTAATTTTATTGACCTTATCTATATCAATTTCAGGAAAAATGATTTGCTCTGTAATACCAAGTGTGTAATTACCGCGACCATCAAAAGACTTATCGCTAATGCCTTTGAAATCACGTACACGAGGAAGGGAAACAGAAACTAATCTATCCAAAAACTCGTACATGTTTACGCCCCGCAAAGTAACTTTTGCGCCTATCGGCATATTTTTACGAAGTTTGAAATTGGAAATATCCTTTTTAGACATGGTTGCCACTGCTTTCTGACCGGTAATGGTTGTCAATTCATCAATGGCAATATCCACCAATTTCTTATCTGCCACGGCTCCGTTTACACCACGGTTGATGCAAACTTTAGTAAGCCTGGGCGCCTGCATTACAGTTTTGTAAGCAAACTTTTTCATTAATGCAGGTACAACTTCCTTCTTGTATTTATCTGCGAGTCTTGGAGTATATTTTTCGGTGCTCATTATTTAATTACCTCCCCTGATTTTTTTGCGGTTCTTACTAATTTCCCGTCTTCGCGGGTTCTGCTGATCCTTGAATGTGAATGAGATTTCGCATCCCAAAGCATTACATTAGAAATAGCGATTGGCGCTTCAATTTTCAGAATGCCACCTTTTGTATTCTGAGCAGAAGGCTTCGTATGTTTGGTAACGATGTTGACACCTTCCACCAGCACACGGTTTTTTTCTGTTATTATCTGCAACACCTTACGCGGCTTCTTAAGGTCTTTGTCTTCACCGGTAATTACTACCACTGAATCGCCTTTTTTTATGTTGAACTTCGGTTTAAATCTTGTCTTCATTTTGACAAATATTTTGTCTTGATTAATTACTTATTAAATATCCTTTTTTTCAAAAGGGGTGCAAAGATACAATTATAATTATAACACTTCAGGCGCCAGAGAAATTATCTTCATGTACCCTTTATCTCGCAATTCGCGGGCTACCGGCCCAAAAATCCTGGTTCCTCTCGGATCGTCTGATGCAGTTAAAAGAACCACTGCGTTGTCATCAAAACGGATATAAGAACCATCTTTACGGCGAAGCTTATTTTTAGTGCGTACAATAACCGCTGTACTTATGGCTCCTTTTTTTATTCCTCCCGCAGGTATGGCATCTTTTACAGTTACCACTATCTTATCTCCTACATGTGCATAATCCTGTCCGGAATTACCAAGCACTCTTATACACAGAACTTCTTTTGCTCCGCTGTTGTCTGCTACATTTAACCTGCTTTCTTGCTGTATCATTTTAATTTAGCTTTGCGCCCCAGCCTTAACTGTGGGCATTAAAAACAATTTATTGCTTGTATTTCAGAATCGCCGGGATACACCCGGCAATTATTATTTTACTTTTTCAAGAACTTCCACTAGTCTCCAGCGTTTTGTTTTGCTGAGAGGCCTTATCTCCATTATCTTCACGAGATCACCGATGCTGCATTCGTTCTTTTCATCGTGCGCATGAAAGCCGGTAGTTTTCTTAACGAACTTACCATACAAAGGATGTTTTACTTTTCTTTCCACCTTCACCACAATGGTCTTATCCATTTTATTACTGGAAACTACACCAGTCCTTACTTTTCTTAAATTTCTTTCGGGCATTTTATTATTTTTTTAGGATTGAGAACCCAATTGTTTTTTTCTTAATTCGGTTTTTGTGCGTGCCAGGTCTCTTCTTACATCGCGTATGCTCATTGGGTTTTCCAAAGGAGAAACCGCGTGAGCGAATTTTAGTTTCTTAACCCGTAACTCATCTTCTTCTATACGGGATTTAAGATCCTGTTCATTCATACTTTTCAAGCTGGTTACGAAATCGTTTCTGTTTGACATTTTTTTAAATTTGATAATTAGCTAATCGGGCTTTATGCTTCATAATCTGGCCTTACCACAAACTTTGTCTGAATCGGCAATTTTTGAGCGGCCAATTCAAATGCCTGCTTGGCTACTTCCATCGGAATACCGTCAGCTTCAAAAATGATTCTCCCGGGTTGAACCACAGCGGCAAAGCCTTCAGGGTTTCCTTTACCTTTACCCATTCTTACTTCTGCTGGCTTTTTGGTAATGGCTTTATCAGGAAAAATCCGGATCCAAACATTTCCTTCACGCTTCATGTGACGCGTTAAGGCCTGCCGGGCTGCTTCTATCTGCCTGTTAGTTAACCAAACGGAATCCAGCGCTTTTAAGCCAAAGGTTCCAAATTCAATAGTAGCTCCGCGTTTGGTATCCCCTTTCATACGGCCCTTTTGCATCTTTCTGTGCTTCGTTCTTTTTGGCTGTAACATAAATTAATTGTTGAATTGTTGAATTATTAATTGTTTATTGCGTAAAAAATTTTTATAAAAAATATTTTACTTAGAAAGGGCTTTATCTTCTTCCGCCTCTCTGTCCTCCACCGCCGCCTCTTCTATCACCACCTCTGTCTCTGTCTCCACCTCTTCTATCACCAAAACCACCCCTTCTATCGCCACCATGCATTTCATTTTCATTTTTTCCGCCACCGGCAATAATATTGGGATTCAAATCGCGCTTTGCCAAAACTTCTCCCTTACAAATCCACACTTTGATACCAATTTTTCCATAAACTGTTTGTGCAAATACGTTGGCATAATCAATATCCAT
Source organism: Hanamia sp. (assembly GCA_036566285.1). GTDB lineage: Bacteria > Bacteroidota > Bacteroidia > Chitinophagales > Chitinophagaceae > Ginsengibacter. Next base: position 6,033 of record DATCWN010000319.1, on the reverse strand, counting down.
ACGCAATGTATGCAATGGCGTACGGCCTTGTTTTATTTCTTCACTACGGGCAATTTCTGCGCCGCCCAAACGGCCACCTACTCTTACTTTTATTCCTTCGGCACCCATTCTTAAAGCAGAAGCAATTGACATTTTAATCGCTCTTTTATAATTGATTCTATTTTCAATTTGCTTCGCAATAGTATCACCTACAATTGCTGCATCTAATTCCGGACGGCGAATTTCAAGGATGTTTATCTGAACATCATCTTTTCCTGTCAATTTTTTCAATTCCTCTTTTATACGGTCAACTTCTCCACCACCTTTTCCTATGATAATTCCGGGTTTTGAGGTATGTATAGTAACGATCAATTTATTAAGAGTGCGTTCAATGACGATTTTTGCAATTCCACCTTTACTGATACGTGCATTCAGGTATGTCCTGATCCTATCGTCCTCGATAAGTTTTTTACCATAATCTTTAGGATTTGCAAACCAGTTACTGTCCCATCCACGGATGATCCCTAACCTGGCTCCAATCGGATTTGTTTTTTGACCCATTATTCGGTTTTATTTATTTGTGTTTTTATCTGTTGATTTCTTTTCAGTCTTTTCTACTGAAGTTTTTGTTTTTTTAGAAGTCGCTTCTTTCTTCACTGTTTCCTTTTTTACCGCTTCTTTTTTAGGAGCCGCTTTTTTTGCCACAGGCTTTTTAGTCTCTGTAACCACTTTTTCTTCTACTGGTGCTACCTCAACTTTGGCTTTGTGCTTTTTTATTCCAGGCACCGAAATGCTGTGTGAACTGTCAACAATAATTGTTACATGATTGCTGCGCTTACGGACACGATACCCACGTCCTTGTGGTGCAGGGCGCATACGTTTGATAACCCTGCCGCAATCCACCATAATTGTTTTTATAACGAGGCCCGCATCTTCTACTTTTTCTTCTGCATTTTTCTGCTCCCAGTTATTAATGGCGCTTTTCAATAATTTATACATCGGCACAGCAGGATGCTTGGGATTAAATTGTAAAATACCCAATGCTTTCTCTACTTCCAGCCCACGAATCAGATCTGCCAGCAAACGCATTTTGCGTGGAGAGGTGGGATAATTATTAAGTTTTGCTACTGCTTCCATATTTGTTTAATTTCTTGATACCTAAAACCTGATACCTGTTTATGCAATCTTTTTACTAGAGTGACCTCTGAAATTTCTTGTTGGTGCAAATTCACCTAACTTATGGCCTACCATAAATTCAGTTACATACACAGGAATAAATTTATTCCCATTATGTACGGCAAATGTGTGACCCACAAAATCCGGTGTGATGGTGGACCTGCGTGACCAGGTTTTGATAACACTTTTCTTTGTGGTTCCCTCATTGATGCCAAGCACTTTATCCTCCAGCTTTGCTTCTACGTAAGGGCCTTTTTTAATTGAACGAGCCATTTTTTTTATTTACGATTTTAGATGTACGATGTACGATGTAAAAACTAATTTAAACTGATACTTTCTTTCTGCTTCTACTTATTCGGCAACTTTTTACCATTTCTTCTTTGAATAATCATCTTATCGGATCCTTTTCCTCTAGTCCTGGTTATTTCGCCTTTAGCGTATTTACCGGTTCTGCTTCGTGGATGCCCACCTGATGCTTTACCTTCACCACCACCCATCGGATGATCTACCGGGTTCATAGCAACACCTCTTGTTCTGGGGCGAATACCCAGCCACCTGTTTCTGCCTGCTTTACCTTTGCTTTCCAAACTATGATCACTATTGGAAACTTCACCTACCGTAGCATAGCAATTAATTAAAATTTTTCTAAGTTCACCACTCGGCATTTTTAATGTCGCGTATTTTTCTTCCTTATTAGCCAATTGAGCTGAAGAACCCGCGCTTCTTGCTAACTTACCACCCTGTCCTGGCTGCATCTCTATATTATGAACCACAGTACCCAAAGGCATGTTTTTCAACTTTAAAGCATTTCCTAATTCAGGTGCTACTTCATCACCACTAATAAGCGTAGCTCCTACCTGGATACCGCGCGGTGCAATAATGTATCTTTTTTCACCATCAGCAAAAGCCAATAAAGCTATGAATGCACTACGGTATGGATCGTATTCAATCGTTTTTACGGTAGCCGGAATATCTTTTTTATTTCTTTTAAAATCAATAATTCGGTACATCCTTTTGTGCCCGCCACCCAGGTTGCGCATACTCCTGCGGCCTTGTCTGTTTCGGCCTGCAGTATGGTGTACTTTTTCTACCAGGCTTTTTTCAGGAACGTTAGTAGTTATCTCTGTATAGGCATTGCCTACTCTCCAGCGTGTTCCTGCGGTAGTCGGTTTGTATTTTCTTAAAGCCATGATGATTTACAATTTCAGATTTACGATTTCAGATTACCAAAATCTTAATTCTATTTATTATTAATTATTCCTTATTCTTTATTTATTATTCCTTAAACGTTACCGTATAAGTCAATAGTTTCTCCTTCCGCTACGGTAACTACCGCTTTCTTCTTTGCCGGTTTGCGCCCTGTAAGTAAACCCGCTTTGGTATTACGCTGCTTTACTTTGGACGGCATGGTCAATGTGTTTACATCTTCCACCTGGATGCCGTAGAACTCTTCCACCGCTTTTTTAATTTCCAGCTTATTGGCCTTCCTGTTCACAATGAAAGTGTAACGATTGTACTTTTCAGTTAAGCGGTTTACTTTCTCCGATAACACCGGCTTTATTAAAACTTCTGACAATTTCATTTCTTTAATTTGAAAATTTGAAAATTTGAAAATTCGAAAACTAGCTTACATTTTCACATTGAGCCATTTTTCACATTTTCACATTTATGCTTCTGCTCCTTCCACGTTTTCTTCTACAAATATTTTTGCTGCCTCCTCCATAAATATTACGGAATCAGCGTTCATGATGTCATATGTGTTTATATCGCTTAAGAGTGTACCACAAAACGAGGGAACATTACGGAAGCTTTTATAAATATTTTCATTAAACTCAGACATTATTAAAAGTGTTTTACGGCTACCGCTATTAATCTTATTGAATATCTGCGTGAATTGTTTGGTAGCAGGCTTCTCCATTTGTAAAGAACCATCTTCCAAAACCAGGATTTTATTTTCTTTTGCTTTGCTGCTTAATGCCCCAATCTTAGCGAGGTCTTTTACCTTGCGGTTCAGTTTAATATCATAACCATGTGGCTTGGGTCCAAAAACGGTACCACCACCCTTGTACAAAGGGTTACGAAGATTACCCTTACGGCTACCACCGGTACCTTTTTGCTTATGAAGCTTTTTGGAAGAACCCTGAACTTCAGCACGGGTTTTCACTTTGTGAGTACCCTGGCGCTGTGCGGCCAGATATTGTTTTACAGCAAGCCAGATAACGTGGCTGTTTGGCTCTGCCCCAAATATCTCATCCGGCAGTTCAATAGTTCTGCCAGTTTTTTGTCCTTCTATATTTATTATATCTAATTGCATATTATTTCTGGATTAAAACGATTGAACCGTTATGGCCGGGAACCGAGCCACTTATTAATAAATAATTTTTTTCGGGAAATATCTTTACGATCTTAAGGCCTTTCATTTGAATTTTATCGTTGCCCATACGGCCACCCATGCGCATGCCTTTGAATACCCTTGAAGGAGTGGATGATCCGCCGATAGAACCTGGCGCCCTCGATCTGTCGTGCTGTCCGTGAGAGCTTTCACCCACGCCATGAAAGCCATGACGCTTTACCACACCCTGGAAACCTCTTCCCTTGCTGGTGCCCACAACAGTTATCTTATCACCTTCGGTAAATATGTCAACACCAATGGTGTCTCCCACATTTTTATCTGTTTCGCTATCGCGTATTTCTTTTACGAATTTTTTTGCCGGTGTATTTGCTTTGGCAAAGTGGTTTTTTTCTGAGAGAAGGGTATGCTTTTCTTTTTTGTCTCCAAAAGCAATCTGAACTGCATTATAGCCGTCAGTATCCACTGTCTTTTTCTGGGTAACAACGCATGGGCCTGCTTCAATAATGGTCACGGCTGTTTGCCTGCCATTACTATCGAAAATGCTGGTCATGCCGACCTTTTTTCCAATAATACTTTTCATTTCTATTTTTTATACTCAGCGCTCCGGACGAATCCGTAGATGAGTGTTACGAGTTTATATAAGAACTTTTCTCCTTTTCCTTCTACCCTTTTGGAGAAGGCCGGAATGAGTTACGCTTTTATCTCAACATCCACACCAGATGGTAAATCAAGTTTTGATAATGCATCAACCGTCCTGGAACTGCTGGTATAAATATCCAGCAAACGTTTGTGCGTGCATAACTGAAATTGTTCACGCGCTTTTTTGTTAACGTGCGGTGAACGCAATACAGTAAATATTTTCTTATGAGTAGGTAAAGGCACTGGTCCTGTTACTACTGCTCCGGTACTGCGCACTGTCTTAACAATTTTCTCTGCTGACTTGTCAACCAGGTTGTGATCGTAAGACTGTAGTTTAATCCTTATTCTTTGAGACATTTTTAAAGAACTTTTTTTTTCCAAATTTATTTTGGGAGTGCAAAAGTAGGCGGATATATTTTAATAACAAAAAAAATATTGGATGTTTCACAAAAATAATTCCAAAGTCGCTATTGGCGCTATATTTCAAGCCAAATAAAAAGAGGCTGCCTGCTTTAAGATAGCCTCTTGTTTTGCATCTTTCTCGGCTCATAAATGCTCTTCTTAAGCCGGATCTTGTAACAACAGTGCCCACTTTGTCGGAGGCTTCCTAAAATATCTTTTTCAAAGGTTGCTATTATTCCACACTCAATACCAACAAAGAATTTTTCTTTTTTTGAAAGTTCAACAATAGGGAAATCCACTTTAAATAAATTTTACTTTCACGGGTGCAACTAAACCCTTCTAAGATCATTTAAAAACCCTACCTCTAAAATCCCTGCTCATCGGCGGATGGCCCGTAAATAGATGGGACAGCCAAATCATTCAGCCGCATATAAACCGTTAACTGCCCGCGATGGTGCACCAGATGGTTGATCGTGGATTCTATATTTGCTTTTTTAGTAGAACTGAAAACAACCTGGCCATTGCTTTTAAGAAAAAATGTTTCGGCAAGGGAACCTTCCACCACATTTTTTAAAGATTCTTTTGCTTTCTTCACATTGTCCTCAAAATGTGCCACCAGCTCATTAGTAGTCGAGGGCTTGAAATGATTAAAAGTAACAAAGTCAATTTCTGATTCTTCAATCATGGAGGCGATCCACAAAGGTATTTCAGCAACAAGCAAGGCAAGATATCCCATAGCCATGGATCTTGGATGCGGTTTCCAGTCAAACAGGCTTTCCGGAATTCTTTCAAGACATTTACGTGTGGCGGGAAACTCGGCTTCCAACTCGTTGATAAATGCTTCGCTAAAATTTATATCAGTCATAACCTCTTATGTTTTGTGATAAACGATTTTAAAATTTTATTACAAAAATGAAACCAACCCAAAAAGATAAACCTGGTTTTTACCACAATTTCGGAGTTTGCTTTCAGGCATTTTATGTTCGGATTATTGGTACCTTAGAACTTCATTCTTTATCTAAATCAAATGAAAACGATGTGACATAATGATAACAGCCTTGCTTCCACAAAAACCCCGCCCGTTTCCACTTTACAGGAAATATTTTCCCTTACATTTCCCTGTGCTTTTAAGGTGATAATGGCTGATTGTGGATCTTGACGATATTTTTCTTTTAAGGGTGCTTGTAAATGTTTTAATTCTTCTGAGTTCATAATAATTTATTTAGTTACACCGTGTTTTTTAGCAAAGTATATTTTAGCCGGTGCAGGTGTTCCTTCTTATTTTACAAATCAATCAATTCATAAGGGTCGCCGTCCGGTATGGGCGAAATAGGTATAACGTCTTGTCCGATACTTGCTGCCTGACTTTGTTTAAAAGTTGAAGGTAACATTTTAGTTAAGGACAAAGCTGCATGTAAAGTATTGCTTAATGCAAAAGCATAAAATCTTATCCAGGGTTACTCCTTATTCAGTTACCTGACTGG
>DATCWN010000561.1:0-2995 GCA_036566285.1 Hanamia sp. | reverse complement strand
GGGAACGGGTATGCCTGCATTTGACAAACTTTCTGATAAGGAGATATGGCAGATTTCTTTTTACATAAAATCATTACCGTTTGAAAATAAGTTTTCAAAGAAATCTGATTCTTTAGAAAAAATTTATAAGAATATTCAACGTGATAATCCTCTCCCTGATGTGGCTCATCTTTCTGATATAGAATTGGGGCAAAGGTTTCCTTCTTATGAAAGAGAGAAGAGCCTTGCCGCGTTAAGGCTTCATCAGCCGGGCAATGATGAGAGCGCTTCACTTAGCCTCGCCTCCACTTATCTTGATGATGCGTTAAACCTCTACAAGAGTCACCAGGCTACTCTTGCCGGTGAAAAAGCTTTGTTTGCTTACCTGGATGGTGTAGAACCTGTGGAACAACAACTTTCAGCCATTGATGCCAATATTGTTGCCGAGTTGGAATTGAAAATGAATGGTGTGCGTTCGGCTATCAAATCAGGAAAGCCATTCACCGAAGTGGAGCAGAAGATTACTGCCGCAAAAGTTTCGCTTGGCATAGCCTCACAATTGTTGGGCGGACAGACTTATTCTTTCTGGTTTTCTTTTCTCATTGCTGCGTCTATCATTCTAAGAGAGGGACTGGAAGCGGTATTGATTATCGTTACCATACTGAGTTTGCTCCAGTCTTTGCAGGCAAAGCGGGCAACAAGGTGGGTTCATGGAGGATGGCTTACCGCAGTGGCTATTGGTGCAGCAAGCTGGTTCTTCACCGGCTGGCTTATTTCTTTAGGTTCACAAAACCGGGAATTAATAGAAGCGGTAGGTTCGGCCATTGCTGTCATCATACTTTTATATGTGGGCTTCTGGCTGCATAACAAAACGGAGGCAAAAAAATGGCAACACTTTGTCAGCACGCGCATCACCGGTTTGCTTGATGAAAAGAAAATGTTCGGGCTTGCTTTCATTTCTTTCATCGTTGTTTTTAGGGAAGCATTTGAGTCTATTCTTTTTCTGTCGTCTATGCAATTGCAGGTGGACGATGCTAGTCGCAGTGGAGTGTGGATGGGAGCGCTGGCATCCATTTTAGTAGTCATACTGCTTGGCTGGTTATTGCTTCGCTTTTCAGTACACATTCCCATCCGAAAGTTGTTCCAATATTCGGCCATCATCATTATGGTACTTGCGGTAGTGCTTGCCGGGCAGGGCGCTCACGCTTTCCAGGAAACCGGATTGCTTTCGGTTACCAGCATCCCGGTTAATTTTCATTCCGGTGTGTTGGGTATTTTTCCTACAGCAGAAACTTATGCCGCGCAAATAATGGTGGGCATACTTGTGTGTTTTATGTGGTGGCGGAGGAGCCATCCAATAACATAGGCTACTTATAATTCTTAGTCCAGAAATTTGCCAGGGGAATATCAATTGTTATAAACCAATTGCTCCTCCATCTTGATTTATCAGAAATTGAAAGTTTGCCATCTTTTTTATGATACAATTTGGAACCATATTGCCAGCCATAACCAATAGACAAGGGTACATAAGACAATCCTTTAAAAGGTAGTCCAATACCATATACCAAATAACCACCGGGAGTAAAGATGTCGTTTAAAGTAACTTTTTGGTCAAGCGCAGTACTGTCATCATTTAACCTGTAACCCGCAATGGCACCCACGTCTATTAAACTAGCAAACAAACTAAGAGCACCAACAGGAGGGCCATTCTTTTTGTAATGACCCAATCCCAAACTAACAGCTATTCCTATTGGTGCCGTAACACCCACTTTAGAATTGTTGCCATCTATTTCATCTGTAGTATTTACGCTCCTTCCAAAATAGCCGCCGATATAGGCGTTCAATGATACATTAAAAGCGCTGTTCTTTTTAATAGAAGAGCTTCCTGCAGGTAGTGCAGCCGCTTCTATAGCATTTTGTACATCCTCCGGTGAATCAGCCTTAATAACCGAAGCCATAAAATTTCCATATTTCAAAACTCCGGGAATTATCTTTTTCACAGAATCGCCTGGCAGCAATGAATCGAGGATGGCACACACATTCATTACGGCGCTATTATAATTTTTGGTATAAATATTCTTATACAGGTAGTTGGCGTTTCTGGCTACTTCAATGTATTTATCATGAATGATATCAGACTTGAGTGCATCAGATATTTTAAAAGTGTTCACCAGTTTAAAACCGTAATCAATAATATTTATTGACTTATTGATATACGTGTAATAGTCATCATTACTTAATGTCCCTTCTTCTTTTTTTGTTGTGAAATCTTCGATAGTATTTTGAACATCATCTGCTAATAACGAAAAGTTTTCAATTAAACCTGAAAGCCTGAAGAGGTGGTCTTTTTGCCTGGCTAAAAGCGTATCAACTCTAATTGAATCTTTATAATTTTTAGCATAAAATGTGATGTTTTGTGTGCTTGCTTCCTGGTATAGCAATCCAAAATAGATTCGAAGCGTAATGCTATCAGCAAAAAGGTTTTTGTTAAGTTCACTTAATTGAACCCAGCTCAGATGGGTTGAAGTATCAGCCCGTATGCTTTGAGAAATCAAGTTTAAAAACTTTAAAGAGTTCTCAAGGTTTTTGCTAAATGCGCCCCAGGGCAAAACGGCCAACTGGTTTATGACACTGTCGGGCATGATACTTTTCCCGGATTGAGATAACTCACTTACTATATTAGCCGTACTTACCACTAATTTTATTTCCCTATGATTTCCAAGCAACGTTTCATATTTTGGCAAATCAATAACCTGGTTTAAGTGAATGATTAAATTGCTTAAGTCTGTGTGAAAATCGTTCCTCATATTTTCTAAAAAAGTGGCGTACTTATAAGAACTAATTCCTTCCAGGAGTTCAACTGTTTTCGGAAAAAGTATTTTACATTCTTCATGTTTGTTTAAAAACTCTTTAAACTGGTTGAAAAAAGAAATGCTCAATTCTTCTTTCCCTCTTTTGATTAAGAAGCGGGCAAGGCCATCGGCAATGTTGGTAACATCAAGGCCACCAACCCGTT
>DATCWN010000536.1:0-3037 GCA_036566285.1 Hanamia sp. | reverse complement strand
GCACATGAGAAGAATATGATGGAAAATTAATTCCGCTGTAAGAATTAAAAATCCAAAAAAATATTTTTATCTATTCATAGTTCATAATTATTGGGCATTCAATTTCTCAGGTAATAAAATAAGTTGAATGAAATTTTTAGTTTCATAAAACAAGTTTAATAAAGAAGGGTAAGTGGAAACAAACCCTTGATATGTGTTTCAACGCACATGAGAAGAATATGATGGAAAAATAATTCTGCTGCAAGAATTAAAAATCCAAAAAAATATTTTATCTATTCATAGTTATAATTATTGGGCATTTAAATTTTCAGGTAATAAAATAAGCTGAATGAAATTTTTAGTCGTTAAATATTTCTTTGCCATCTCTTTAATATCTTTTGATGAGACATCCGGCAATGATTTATCGTATTTATAAACTTCATCCAAAGGCGCCTGGCGCTGGTATTGGCCGGTTAAATAAGACAACCAAAAACCATTTGTTCTTAACCTGGTCTCGCGTAAACGCTGTTCTTCAGAAATGAATTTATTGACATCCTTAATATCCGCTCCTTTCGTTTGCAATATTTTTATTTCATCGAGTGTGGCATTTATTAATTTATCTACATTTTCAGGCGCACATGAAAATGAGATGCTCGCATTATAGGTTGGTACCGGAAATTGATTATAACTTACGGATACAGATGGAGAATACACACCCCCTTCATCTTCGCGCAAACGCTCTGTAAGCCTTATGTTCAGCACTTCTTCCAGGCCATTCATCCATAAATTTTGTTTCAGATTATAGGTATAATTGCCGCTGAATACAAGTTGCACATACGCTTTATTCTCGGTTCCTTTAAGAACGACTTTTTTAATCTGGCCCGAAGGAATACGAATCTTTAAATCGCGGGCTTTCTCTTTTCTCTTTACAGACGGTAATGAACCGATGTACATTTCTAAAAGAGGCCGGATGGAATCTTCATTGATATTACCCACAAAAAAGAAAGTGAAATCCGAAGCATCAGCAAACCTGTCTTTATATATTTCAAAAGCTCTTGTCATTGATATTTGATTGGCCTTCTCAATAGTTGGGCCGGTTCGGCGCACATGATAATTACCTAAAATAGCATTGGCCGAATCACTGAATACACTGTTGGGATCGTTGGCACGGTTTACCAAACTACTTTTGAAATTGGATACCAGGCCTTTGAAAATACCACTGTCAATTCTTGGCTCAGTAAAAAATAAATGAACCAGTTTTAAAGAAGTTTCCAAATCTGCCGGAGAAGCAGAACCATTGATTCCTTCATACCGTTCAGATATGTAGGGAGAAATGCTAACGATTTTTCCTGCTAATAATTTAGGAAGCTCAATAGAGTTGAAACCGGCCACGCCACTGCTTGCTACGATACCCGGCGCATTCACTGCTGATTGAAAATCTTTATCATTATAAAGAGAATTGCCACCCGGGCTAAAAGAACTAAAACGAATTTCATCATTTTTAAAATCAGTCGGCTTCAAGACTACTTTTACCCCGTTACTAAGAGTGAGTTCCTTAATGCCTAATGATTTTATTTCTTTCTCCTTTATAATTTTGCCAGGCCTTGGAATGGTGGCCATTAAAGACTTGCCCGAAATATTATCATCATAAGCTACTATATCAGAAGCAGCTACTTCATTGATCCATTGCAAAACTTTTTTTTCTGCAGGCAAACTATCTATTTGATTTTCCGGAGCCAGTATTAAAATATCCCGGTTAATGGCAGTGTAATATTGTTTTGCCAACGCATTTACTTCTTCCAGCGTAATTCCGGGCAGATTATTTTTATAAAAATTATAATCATACACCGGCCCCGGAGCAGCGTCGCCCTTTAAAAATAATTTGAGGTATTTATCTACATAAGTATTTGAATGAGTTTTGTCTTTTTCTTTGAACCTGGATTCATAGTATGTTAACAGCGTTTGTTTCATACGATCCAGTTCTGTTTGGGTAAAACCAAATTTCTTAACCCTTTCCGTCTCGGTTAAAACAGCCTTAAACCCTGTCTCCAACTGGCCTGGCTTAACAGCAGCTACAACAGAAGCCACATCAATATTTACCATGAAATTTCCTATGTTACTTCCTCCCTGCAGGAAAGGCGGATGCTCCTGCTTACTGAGTTCACCGATACGTGTGGACATCAGGTTATTGAACAATACTTTTTTTATAGTATTTCTGAAATCCCTGGTGGTTTTATATTCGGACGCGGGATGTTTCATTAAAACCTGGATTACGGTACTTGTGTGTTCTTTGTCCGTAACTATCATGAACTGATTGGCGCCATTTAACGGCACTTTATATTCTGTTCTTTTTTCGGGGTTTGACGGATTTTTCAGATCGGAAAACTTTTCTATAACCAGTTTTTCCATCTCATCTACGTTAATATCTCCAACCACTATGATGGCCTGAAGGTTGGGCCTGTACCATTTTTTATAAAATTCCCGGATGATGTCAGGTTTAAATTTAAGCAAGACTTCCTCCGTACCAATAGGTAAGCGATCAGCATATCTTGAATGATTAAAGAGCATCGGCAAATATTGCTTTTGCATACGCTCGCTGGCGCCTTTCCCAATTCTTTTTTCTTCAATGATTACGCCTCTTTCTTTTTCTATCTCGTCTGATTCTAATAAAATACCCTGGGCCCAGTCACGAAGTATTTGCAATCCGTTTTTGACAATCTCCGGATTATCCGTAGGAAGAGGCAATTGGTAAACCGTTTCATCGAAGCTTGTATAGGCGTTGATGTCGGCGCCAAAACGAACACCATTCGTTTGCAAATAATTAATCAGCTCATTCTTTGGAAAATTTTTAGTGCCATTAAAAGCCATGTGTTCTAAGAAGTGAGCCAACCCTAACTCCTTGTCATTTTCCAATATAGAGCCCACCTTCATGGGTAAATAAAAAGTAGCTCTTTTTTGAGGTTCCGTATTGCGGCGAATGTAGTAAGTGAAGCCATTGGGCAGGATGCCGGTTCTTACATCCGGGTCTGCAGGAAGCGCCAGAAGGCTATCCATCGAA
>DATCWN010000526.1:0-8117 GCA_036566285.1 Hanamia sp. | reverse complement strand
ACACGGCTTCCTTCCCTTTCAATGGACAATTGGAACGGACACTTATTTGCTTTACAGGGACGAAAATGTTTAGTGTTTGTTCATAAAGAAACGCTTTACTCGTTTGTAATTTTTGATATTTTAAAAAGGCAACTAACACATTTTAAACAACTTTTTACCGACAACTTTATAAAGCAGCTTGAACATGATAATTTGCTTTCTGATGATCTGGCACATTCAATTACAAAAGACTTTCAGAATTTAGAATTTTCAACAACAGACGGTGACAAATCAACCATTGGTTATTTAAACGACTGCATTGCAAGATTAACATGGGAAACCAATGGACGATCACCGACAATTGAAGAAACAAAAATTTATGTTGAAAATTATTACAACGAAAATCCTTTGGCTTCAAGAAAATGGATGAGACCAAAGGAGTTAATGAGGGAGAAATTAAAAAGCTACGCGCAAGAGTAAAAACAATATCCGAAAGGCCTTTACTCAGGAGTAAAAAATATTCACTTTCTTTCTTAAATTTATATCATGACATCCACAGAAACCAATAAAACAATAATTGACGGTTATGTTAGACTTTTAGAAAATTTAAGTCCGGACAATAAACTTGACTTAATTGCTAAATTGACCGCATCAGTTAAGACAGATTTAGGGAATAAGAAATCTACATTCAAGAAATCGTTTGGCGCTTTTGAATCAGAAAAAACGGCGGAAGAAATTATTGAAGAAATTCGTAACAGCAGATTGTTTACCAAAGGGACAACTACGAAATAGCATGTCCACCAACATTGACTCATTGACCATTTACCTTTTCACCTTTCACCATTGACCATTCACCCATTCACCATTGCCCTCGCCGCTATCCATCCACTCGTCCAGGCATGTTGAAAATTGAAACCACCGGTAATGCCATCTACATTTAAAATCTCACCGGCGAAAAAAAGATTCTTTACCAATTTACTTTGCATGGTATTGGCGTCTATTTCATTTAATGGAATGCCTCCCGCGGTTACAAACTCTTCCTTAAAAGTGGTTTTACCTTTTACAGGAAACGGCTGTGCACACAATTGTTTGGCCAATTGATTTTGAAGTTTTGCAGGAAGATCGGCCCAACGGATTTCTAAATTAATTCCGCATTGCTCCAGGTGATATTGCCATAATCGTTGAGGAAGCCCAAAAGGATTTTTATTGATGATCTTTTTAGAAGCCATTTCGTGCCTGATGATTCTCAGCTTTTCCAAAATAGAATTTTCATGATAATCGCTAAGCCAGTTTATGGAAACAGAGAAATCATAATTCATTTTAGAAAGCGCAATGGCTCCAAATGCAGACAATTTTAAAACGGCAGGGCCGCTAAATCCCCAATGTGTTATCAGTATGGGGCCCCGCTGCAAAAGCTTGGTTCCATTAATTTTCACCTGTGCATTTTCTACAGAAATTCCCATCAGCGATGAGATGGGATTATCAGGAACATTAAACGTAAACAGCGATGGCACGGGGCTTTCAAAGCTATGCCCCAAAGAAGTAAGCCAGTTATATTGAATTGATTTAGGATAACCACCACATGCAATACAAACAAAATCCACTTGTAAATATGAACCATCTTTAAAAGTGATTTGAAAAGTGCCTTCCTCTTTTTCTGTAAAAATCTTTTCAATCTTTACCACTTCATGATTCATTAATATTTGCACGCCGTTTTTATTGGCTTCCTGCAAAAGGCAATTGATGATGGTTTCGGAAGAATTACTTTCAGGAAACATTCTGCCATCAGCTTCCGTTTTTAATTTTACATTTCTCTTTTCAAACCATTCAATGGTATCGGTTGTAAAAAAATGATGAAACGCTTGTTTCAAAAATTTTTCTCCACGCGGATATTTTTTTATCATCTCCGAAATGCTGAAACAGGCATGTGTAACATTGCAACGGCCACCACCACTCACTCTTACTTTACTCAACACCTTACCTGATTTTTCAACAAGTACTACTTCCAGCTTTTTATTTTGCGCAGCTGCATTTACAGCACAAAAAAAACCTGCTGCGCCGCCGCCTATTACTATTAATTTTTTATTCACGAAATGCAAGATATGGGAAAAGCAGAATTTGAGATAAATGAAGCCCGTTTTATTTTTCTAATAAAAATGATTACTCCATCGCATTCAACACATTCAAATGCCAAGGCACCTTTTTATAATTAGTAAATCAGGCCTCATTCCATATGGGGCAGGTAATGAAAAGACAGAGTGCAGAGGCGTGATACCGCCTATTTAAAGAGGTTGAAAGCTCCTTAAAATAGCAACGGCATCGTGATAATATTCCCGTGCGTAAGAAATCCACACATAAAAACTAATGTCGGGATAATCAGGATCTACCAACAGAACTGCAGTAGCAGAAAATCCTTGTTTGGTACCATCAATGGCGCAACCCCAATACCGGTTTATATTTTCCATATAAATCGGCCCTTTGGTATAATTAAGTGATACCTGGTTTGCCCAATTACTGATTGCATTCTTCATGCCATCATAAGTAAGATTTTCGCCGGTACGCGGATAGATGTCCAGCGTAATATTATTGTTGGTAGCCTGGTAGCTATCGGCATTATTTTGCTGCACTATCATATTGTCCGGCGCCCTAAACTTCATTTTATAAGTGTCCCATGTCCAGGTTTGTAATGATTGGGCGCTTACCATGGAACTTATTATAAGCAGGAGAATGCTTATGAGAGATTTGTGTTGCATACAGGTTGGTTTTAATAATTAAATAAAAATTACAAACTAAAACCCTTCTACCTTACAAAATCCCGATCCAAATCAATAATGAATTTAGCGATTTGTTACAAGTTAACTTTAAGCAAAGCTACTATTTACTATGAAAAGCCAAATATAGAATCAACCAATAATTAGAATTTTACCCAAAATCAATAATCCATTTCTACACAAGAAAGCCGGCAATAACAAAGCAATTTTTTACTTTGGTTACCGGCTTTCTTTAAGCCCCTTTAGGGGTTGGGGGTTACTTTAATTTCCTGTACTCTTCACCCGGCTTTGCTCATCAGAAGCGCCACCTGTTTTTCTGGGCTGTTGATTTTGCATGGGCTTACCAAACCTGTATGAAAACGTAAGCGATACTACCCTGCTGTCTCTTGTGTTTTTTATCATAGCATCGATATCCTGGTAATTAACTCCGCCCGAAAAATTCTGCGATTTGAAAATATCACGGATGCTCAATTTTAAGCTTCCTTTCTTTTTCAAAATTTGTTTCTGTACACCTGCATCCAATCTCCACATTGGGTTTATTACCATCTGGCCTTCTATTCCTTTTGATCTGTAAAACCCGCTCAATTCAGCACTCCAGCCTTTGTTGAATTTAAATTGATTATTCATGTTTGAAAAGAACATAGCACTTTCCACATCAAGCATTCCGCCGCTAACCTGGCCCTTATAAGTATCATGGCTTACGTTGGTATAAAGGTTGGTGGTCCAGAATTTGGTAACAGGAAAGTTGGCGCTCACTGCAAGCCCTACATTCGATTTTGAGGCAATATTATCTTTTGTCACAAAAGTTTTTCTTTCACTGGTTATTTGTTTTAATACTTCCGTAAACACATCATGTACTTTACTGTAATTAAGCGTGGTGGTTAAAAATCCATTGTAGGTATGCGCCAATTCAAAGTTATCTGAAAACTGCGGCTGCAATAAGGTATTTCCCAACTGGTAAGTGTATTCATCCAGGAAATAATAAAACGGATTCAAATCCTGGTAATCGGGACGGTCAATTCTGCGGCCATAGTTTATAGAAAAAGTATTCTTCTTATCTGCCGCAAAACTTACATAAACTGTTGGAAAAAGGTTGGTATAATTTTTTGTAAATAAAGAATCAGGACGTGTGGAATTGCCCACCTGGTGGCCTTTTGCATTCGTATTTTCGGCGCGCAAACCTGCCTGTACTCCCCATTTTTTTATTTGCTGGCTAAAGTTTACATAAGCCGCATTGATGTTTTCTTTATAAATAAAATGATTGGTTTTCCCTTCATCGGTTACATATCCTGATGAAGTATTGTTTTGATACAACGCATCATTGTCGGTGGTTACATAACTTGTTTTTAAGCCGGTTTCAATCTTAGCTGTTTTTTTAAGAGGAAATGTAAAATCCGTTTTAGCCGCATAGATATTTACTTTCGATGGAAGATCTCCTTTCAATTGTGACGGGTCTCTCCTTACCGAAAAATCAGGGTTTAAAAAATTGTTTACCAAAAACTGATCGGAGGTTTGAAAATAAGTAAGATAATCCAGGTCAATGCTAAATTCTTTTCCCGTGGAATCATACACATGTCTGAGATTTAAATTGGTTGAAAAATTATTCGACTTTCTCTTGTCTGAATTATTGGCTATCACAACAGAATCAGTATGATTGGCCGCGTTGTTGAGATCCGTTTGATTCAGATTGGTTTCCTTAGAAGGATTTAAATATCCGGAAACTACCACACCAAGCGTCGTCTTCTTGTTTGCATAAAAATCCATACCCAGTTTTAAATTCTGGTATTCAGACTCCCTTTTCATTTTTGTAATCTGATCAAAAACGGTTTCTATCTCTTTTGTATGTACGTTTCTAAATTTTCTATTGATGTATAATTCATTCTTACTTTGCCAAAAGGAATAACTGTAGTTACTGAAAAGATTCACTTTCCCGGTACGGTAATTAAGATTCAAACTATTATTGGTTTTGGTCAGTACGGATTGAAGAACGGTTGAGCTGATACTTCCGTTCATTCCTTTCAATTTATTTTTCTTTGTCTTAATATTTATGACTCCTGAATTTCCTGCCGCATCAAATTTTGCAGAAGGATTGGTCATAATTTCAATCTGGTCAATATTTGATGAAGGCATATTTCTTAAAAGATTGGCCAGTTCCTGTCCGCTCAAATAAGACGGCCTTCCGTCAAGCATAATCGTTACTCCTGATTTTCCTTTCAGGCTTACATTGCCATCTTTATCCACAGTAACGCCCGGTGATTTCTCAAGTACTTCCAACGCGGTAGTTCCGGCATTGGTAATCGAGGCATCTACGTTTACAACGGTACGGTCAATCTTTCTTTCAATAAAGGGTCGCTTCACTTCTACTTTCACTTCTTTCAAAGTTTTTACATTGCTTTCCAATTGTAAAACACCTGCCGAAACCGGGGAAGCATCTTTAACTTCAATTGCGGGGCTATACATTTTTAAATGCCCGGTTGATGTGGCCAACAAATAATATTTTCCCAAAGGAACGTGTTCAAATACAAAATTTCCTTCCTTATCTGCCAGGCTTGTTTTTATAAGTGATGAATCAGCTGCACTGAAAAGTGACACCGATGCAGCATCTATAATTTTCTGGTTGCCACCGTCTGTAATGCTTCCTGTTATTGAGCTTGTGGGAGTTTGAGCAAAACCGAATGTTGTAAAGATTAGCAACAAAACGATAAGGGAAGTAGATTTTTTCATTTTGATTATATTAAGGTGTAGGTACTTTCACAAACCAAAACTAAGTACTTTGCTTTACATAGTACATAGCCATACATGAATGGTAAAAAATTCATTGTGATTGGCAAAGATTTTATTCAAACGGATGACGGGAGAGAAAAGTTACAGAGAAGAAAGTAGCAAGTAGCAGATAGCACAAATAGTAGCAGGTAAGTAAAAGAAGCAAGAATATTGATACGGTTTATATAGAATGTTTTGGTTCCAATTTATTTTTTCTGGTAAAATAAATAACACCCAGAATACCGGTTAGCACTAAAAGGGAGGAAATAAGTTCGGCCTGGGTAGGATGCAAACCAAAAATGGAATAAGTAGTATTTACGCGGATAGTTTCCACCAGGAATCTTTCCACTCCATTCAAAATGAGGTAAAGACAAAACATAACACCCGGCGCTTTTATCTTCTTCCTGCTAAACCACAATATTAAAAATAATAGGGCGCAGGCCACTATTTCGTAGAAAGGAGTGGGGAATACAGGTTGCGGTAATGCCCGGCAATATTTTCCTTCACAATTTTGCAAAAGGATCCCATCTTCATTTACATTATGGGGATAGGTATATGCGAACATCCATGTAGGTAAAAAATCCGGGCCTTTAAAACTCCTGTGGGGCACCTGGGCCAGGGTTTCAGAAATGCGATCCGTAACCATTGTATTGGCACCCGGCGCATCGCTTACTGATCCGTTTAAAAAGTAAGTGGAATGTTCCTGTAGTTTTTGTTGAAATTGTTCCGGCGTGGCGGCTACTGCATGACCGGGCACATCGCTGATATAGGCGCTGTTATAAATTCCCCAATCACCATCGCCTGCAACCTGGCAGCCCATTCTTCCGATGGCATAAGCAATCATTAAAGCAGGCGCAGCAGCATCCGTTAAATGAAGTAAACTAATTCCTTTTTTATACGCATAAGTACAGATGGCAATGGCTGCGCAAATAAGCCCGCCGTAAAAAGTTAAGCCGCTTGGAGAAAGTAAATTTCCAATTGGATTCTGGATAAACCGATCCCAGTTTTCTAAATTGTCGAATAATTTTGCACCTATAATTCCAAATACCAGGGCAAAAATCACAATATCTCCTACCCTGTCGTGTGGCCAAATTCTGATGGTTCTTCTTTCCGGCTTCGCCAGCTTTTGTTTATCTTTTTCACGGTATTTTAAAAAAGCAAGTACTCCTCCAATAATCAACCCGCCCATCCAGCTACCTTGTGAAGAAAAAATATATTCCTGTAGGTCAATTCCCTGTTGACGACTGGCGATAAAAGCGCCAATTAATTTATACCCAAAAACGAAACCTACCAGACCATTAATAAACAGTTCAAAAAAAGTAGCGGGCTTGCCTGTAGTAATGGTTTCTTCGCGGGGTGTTAATAACCCATGTTTTTCCTTTCGTTTTAATTCCAGCGTTAGTATCCAGGCGGCCACTATAAATGCCAGCGCTACGAAGATTCCGAATGTGTAAAAAATTTTAAACGCATTCACTTCCCAGCCAAACCAGTCATTCAGGGCATAATATAAATTTGGATACATAAGCGTATTTATTGAACAAAAAGATTCATCTATCTATAGGATTAAAAAAATAAAAACCTTCGTAAATGTAGAAGGTTTTTATCAGAAAGTTTTTATTCATCAGCAATATTCTTCAAAAGCAGCAACCAGATTATTAGAAATCATTTGAGCAGAAGCGCCTTCAATATTATGCCTTTCAAGAAAATGGACCAATTTACCATCTTTGAAAAGCGCGATGGATGGAGAAGATGGAGGATAAGGCAATAAATGTTCACGGATTTTATTTACCGCATCATAATCGAAGCCGGCAAAACTGGTAGCGAGATGCTGAGGTTTTTTAGCGCTTGATTCCACAGCGAGCAAAGCTCCGGGACGCGCTGTGCCTGCAGAACAACCGCAAACAGAATTGATAACTACCAAAGTAGTCCCTTCCTGTGATAATGCGCTTTCTACCTGCTCGTCAGTTACTAAATCTGAGAATCCTTTTTCGGTTAACTCTTCCTTCATAGGAAGTACTATTTGTTCTGGATACATATTTTTAAAGTTTTTTAGAATGCAAATTTACAATACTTACCGTTTAAAAAAACATAGAATTAGTTACGATTTTGGAAATTTTGTCATGAAAGGAACACACACAGGCCATTATGTCGTGTTTACTTAGCAAAAAATTCCGATTTTATGCATTGGTATTTCTTTTGACCAATGATTACAAAACAATTTAAAAACCACTAAAAAATAAAAATCATGACAACACTAAGATTTAACCAGCCCGGTTTAAGAACATTAGACAGCTTCCTGGACAGCCTGTTGAGCGACTTGCCTTCAACAACAAAAACCAGCCTCAATTTTCCGGCAGTAAATATTGCTGAAACCAATGATGCTTATGAGCTGGAATTTAATGCTCCCGGAAGAAAAAAAGAAGATTTCAAAATCACGGTTGACAAAGACATCCTTACCGTTTCTTTTGAAAAGAAAGAAGAGAACAAAGAAGAAAGCAAGCAATTCATTAAAAAAGAGTTCACCCTGCAATCGTTTAAGAGGTCATTTACTTTAGACGAAAAAATAAATGCAGACGAAATCAATGCTAAATATGAAGATGGTTT